>JAKAML010000060.1 GCA_021812845.1 Pseudomonadota bacterium | reverse complement strand
GGATGCAAAAAACTGCGTGCGTGACAGGAGCAGTGACGAGCGAGGAGTGGTGAACGACGAACGACGATCGCCTGACGCTGTCGTTCAGCATTCCATGCCCATCCTTCCACAATCCTCGTTGGTGCTTGTGTTTCGGCCGCGTGTGATTCCGTCGCATGTACCACATCTACTATGACACGCTTTGTCCTGTCTGTCGGCGGTCGCGGCGGGTGCGACCGACACCGCACCATCCGCCATGACCCGCCCGGTCGTGACAACCGACGCACCGCCGCCCGCGGTCGTGGCCGCGGCCCCGGCACCGAGCCAACCGCCCGTCGCCGCACCGGCGCCCTCCCCTGCGCCGGCGCTGCCGGCAACAGTGGTCCCCGAGCCGCGCCTCGCCATGCGCACGGTGGAGGTCGCCGCGGCGGTCTCCGAGCCGCCCGCCATCCGCCTCGCCGCCGCGGCGGTGCCCTATGCCGCCGGCCGCGTCGTCGCCGAGACCTCCGGCACCGGTGGCATCTGTCGCATCGCCCTCGCCGGCGGCAGCGGCCGGATCGGCGACGACCGCGGCGGGCAGGCCGGCCGCCACGTCCTCATCCGTTCGGTGACGGCGGCAGCGACGGACCTCGTCGTGCTTGCCGTGCTGCCCGGCTTCGAGACCAGCATGGCCGAGAGCTTCATCCGCACGCGGCTTCCGGGCGGCGCGGTCGAGGCCGCCTTCGCCGACCGCGACACGGCGCTGGCGCGCGCCCACGCCGGCTGCTCCCCGCCCTCCTGACCGGTCCCGCCCGCCCGCTCGGGCACCTGCCGCAATAAAGGAGGGCCGCTCCGGATGGAGCGGCCCTCGATCGTCGTGGCCGGCGCGGATCGCACATCCCGCCGGCATGAGCGGAGCTAGACGCTACTTGGAGGGTGCGTGGGTTTGCGTCGCCAGAAGCGGAGATACCAATCGGCGTCGGACTTGAGATAGTGACCTTTCGAGGCACGGGGTGGGGTTCGACCTGGGACCAGACTTGGAAGACTGCGCTTCAGCATGGGCCACTCCATCGAGTGCGTGCCGCTTCCGCCGGACCGGTGATGATCCCGGGACCGGCCGGCCGTCGTCGCCACGGCGTCGCACGCTCGCGGCGGGCCGGGGCGGGACCGTCGTCGAACATCGGGCGTGGTTTCGGAAGGCCGTCGAAGGCGGCGGTCGTGGACGGAAACGCGACCGAGCAAACGCAAGCGCCTGGGTTCCGCTCCCTCGGACGGCTCCATCCATTGCCGTCGCACGGAACCCGGACGCGATCGCCAGCCTCGGAGGCTTGAAACTGGCTCAGAGACATCAAGGGCAGGGCCCCTCTCTCCGACGCACGCACCGTCCGGCGGAGGACACGGGGTCATGCCCGCGCTCCGTCCGGCGAGGTCAGCTCGCTCGCGTCGAGAACATTACGCGATTCGAATTGCGCTTTTCCGACACGCCGGCGCGAATATTTCGCATTGCAGCAGCGACCGTGCCGCGCGACGCTCGGACCACCGAAGCCGCCACGGCACGCCGCGCGGTGCCGCCGTGTTCAGCCGGCGGCCACCGCGTCCGTGGCGCGGGCCGCGCGCTGCACGGCCTTCTGCACCTTCTCGAAGGCGCGGACCTCGATCTGGCGGATCCGCTCGCGGCTGACGCCGAACTCGGCCGACAGATCCTCGAGCGTCGCCGGCTCCTCGGCGAGACGCCGCGCCTCGAAAATGCGCCGCTCGCGGTCGTTGAGATCCGACAGCGCCGACTTCAGGTAGTTGCGACGTTGGCTGAACTCCTCGGCCTCGACCAGCCGCTCCTCCTGGTCGGGCGTATCGTCGACGAGCCAGTCCTGCCATTCGCCCGATTCCTGATCGGCGCGCACCGGCGCGTTCAGCGAGGCATCGCCGCCGAGCCGCCGGTTCATCGAGATCACGTCGTCCTCGCCGACGCCGAGCTTGGTCGCGATCGCCTTGACCTGATCCGGCCTGAGGTCGCCGTCCTCGAGCGCCTGCATCTGGCTCTTGGTGCGGCGGAGGTTGAAGAACAGCTTCTTCTGGGCTGCGGTGGTGCCCATCTTCACGAGGCTCCACGAGCGCAGGATGTATTCCTGGATCGACGCGCGGATCCACCACATCGCGTATGTCGCGAGGCGGAAACCGCGATCGGGATCGAACTTCTTGACCGCCTGCATCAATCCGACGTTGCCCTCCGAGATCACCTCTCCGATCGGCAGGCCGTAGCCGCGATAGCCCATGGCGATGCGCGCCACGAGACGCAGATGCGACGTCACGAGCTGCTCCGCCGCGTCGCTGTCGGCGTGCTCCTGCCAGCGCTTGGCGAGCATGTACTCCTGATCCGGCTCCAGCATCGGGAAGCGGCGGATCTCCTCGAGATAGCGCGACAGCCCGGCCGAGCCGCCGGCGATCGTGGGAAGGGTTCTCGTGGCCATCTTCGTCGTTCCGGACGCCGCTTCGCCCCCGTGGGCTCGCGGCGCGCCGCCTCAATCACGCTCCGTCGACACGTCCGTCTCCGACACGTCCGTCGCACCTGGTCCGGCGAGCTTCGCGCATCAGCGTAGTATCCGCGGCCATGGCCCTCAACGCACGTTGGCGTCACCGCGACGTCGCGGCGGTTGACGGTTCCGTGTGCGGGGTTGCGGCGACGCCGATCTGCCCCGTCCCAGGGGCTTCACATCGGCGTCTTGACGGGTGCTCCGCCCTCTCCGATCCCTCCTGCCGCGCCGGCGTCCGCTGCCATGGACTCCCGCGGCGGATCTTCATTCGGCAACGTTCTCTCCGCGATGTCTGTTCCGCCGGTAACAGCCGCCGGACGGCCGAGCCCGACTTGAGCTTCCCTTCGCCGGACTTGCGGGCACGACCGGTCCGGACGTGCCACCGATACGTCCGGCGACGTCCCGAGGTTCGACGCCGCGCCGTGATGCACTACTTCGGAACTCCCGAACCAAGGATATGGTGACGATATCGGCCTTTTTTATTAGACTAAAGTCTAACTATAGCGGTCGCACGCAGTAACCCGTCACGGGCCGCAGTCCGGCAGGCTGCAGGAGGGCAGGCTGCAGGAGGGCAGGCTGCAGGAGGGCAGGCCGCAGTCCTCGCACGGCACTCCAGGCGGCCGGTGTCCAGGCTTTCCAGGCGTTCCAGGCGTTCCAGGCATTCTCGAGCACTGAACGGCCCGCGCTGCCGCCGACACGGCGCAAGGCGCCTGCGGCTCATCCCCGCGGCGGCGTCCGTTCGCGCGCGACCCGCTCGACGTCGATGCGGTCGGCCCAACTGCCACCGTCGAGGGAGCGGTCGACGCGATCGGTGCGGCTCCAGTTGGGCACGGTCGAGAACAGCGACAGCACGAGCAGCACGGCGAGGCCGGCGAACACGTTGAGGATGTCGTCGAACGGCCGGTTGCCGCTATCGCTGGCCCACAGCAGCAGCAGCACGAACAGCGAGGACATCAGCTTGAAACGAAGCGGCATCGGGGGCCTCCGACGACTGCGGCACGATCCCATCATGCCGTGGCCGGCTTAACGCATCCGATAGACGCGCCGACATCCGACGAATTCCGCCGGCGCGATGAAGGCCGGGTTTCAGCGGCGCCTGGGCTTTGCGTCTAATTTGGTGGGTCGCGGTCGATCGTCGGCCGTCAGCGCCCGAACCAGCCGCGCCATGTCGGCCGGCACCGACCCGGTGAAGTGCAGCCGGCCGCCGGTGACGGGGTGCTCGAAGCCGAGCTCCGCCGCATGGAGCGCCTGCCGGCCGAGCGCCCCGAGCGCCTCCTGGGCCTCCGGTCCCAGACGCCGTGCACTCGCCTTGAACCCTCGCCCGTAGACCGGATCGCCCATCACCGGGTGTCCAATGTGCGCGAGGTGGACGCGGATCTGGTGGGTGCGGCCGGTCTCGAGGTCGAGCCGCAGCAGCGACGCCGCCGCCCCCCCGCCCGCGCTCCCGCCAGCTCCAGCGCCCGCCGCGGCCGCGAACGTCTCGAGCACGACGTAGCGGGTCGCCGCCGCGCGGCCCCGGCCCGGCTTGACCACGGACATCCTCGTCCGCTGGGTCGGGTGCCGGCCCACGGGCGCATCGATCCGCCCTTCGGCACGTTCGGGCAGGCCCCACACCAGCGCCAGATAGGACCGACGGAGCCGGCCGTCGCGGCCGTGCGCCGCGAACTGCGCGGCGAGCCCCTGATGCGCGACGTCGCTCTTGGCGACCACCAGGAGGCCCGACGTGTCGCGGTCGAGCCGGTGCACGATGCCCGGCCGCCGGACGCCGCCGATGCCGCTGAGGCTCGCGCCGCAGTGCGCGATCAGCGCGTTGACGAGTGTCCCCGCCGCGTGCCCGGCTGCCGGGTGCACGACGAGGCCGGCCGGCTTGTCGATCACGATCAGGTGCCGATCCTCGTAGACGACGGTCAGCGGGATGGCCTCCGCCACCGGCTCGGCCGCCGCCGCCGCCGGCACGGTCACGCGCACGACGTCGCCCGGTTTGACCGCCATTCCGGGGTCACTTAAGGTCCGCCCGTCGCCGGACGTGACGCAACCGGCGATGATCAGCGCCTTCAGCCGCGACCGGCTCGCGCCTTCGATCCGCGCCGCCAGCAGGCGGTCGAGCCGCTGCCCGGCGTCGGCGGCGTCGACCGTGACCTCGTGCAGCGCCGGCGAGGCGGTCGGGTTCTCCCCGTCGCCGTCGGCCGGCGCGTCGGCGTCGGGGCTCATCGGCTCCTCCGCCTGCAACGCACCGCGCCCGGGGACCGACCCGGCCGCCGATCTCCAGCCCCGACCGCAACCTGCCGAGGATCGATGAGCGAAGCCCGTGAGTTCTCCCCTGCGCCACCCGCATCCGAGGATCGCGCCGCCCCACGCGCCGACGGCGGCGACATCTTCAACGACCCGGTATTCCTCAAGTATCTGAAGATCGCCGTCGTCGTCATGGCGCTCATCCTGATCCTCGGCTTCATCGGCATCATCGCCCGCATTTTCTATGTCTCCTCGCGCGTGCCGGCACAACCTCCCGCCGTCGCGCGGACCGGGGCCGATCCCACGTCGAAGGCGGGAGCGCCCGCCGCGGCCGGCGCCGCCCTGATCGAGCGTCTGGCGCTCGAGCTGCCGCGCAGCGCCAGCGTGCGCTCCGTGGCGCTCTCCGGCGACCGGCTGGCCGTGCACTACGAGATGACCGACGCCCCGTCGGGCCGGCCCGGCGTCGCGATCGTCGACCTCGTGACGGGCCGCACCTTGTCCCGTATCGAGATCATGCCGGAACCCGAGCGCAGATAGCACAGCCGCCGCGCGCGTCGCGGCCCCGCGCGGCGGCGCAACCGTTCCCACCGCACCGCCGAGCGTCGAAGTTCGGCGCCCAAGTTCGCACTTGATCGGGTCGGCGACCTCGCCTATACGACGAGCTTCCCGGCCCGCCCCGTTCGTCTAGAGGCCTAGGACGCTCGCCTCTCACGTGAGCAACAGGGGTTCGAATCCCCTACGGGGCGCCAAACGCCTGAATGTTCGTTTTGAATCAATGGGTGGGACACGTCGGCTGAATCCGGTGGGACATTTCTGGCCTCCCGGCGCTCGAGCAGCCTGATGGCGTCCGCGACAATTCTCTTCTGCTCGGCCGCGCGCGTGTAGCGCTCCGCCTCGGCCAGCGTCAGCCAACCGAAGATGCTCATCAGCTGGTGCGGTGTCGCGCCGTTCTCGGCGGCGATCGCGGCGCCGGCCTTGCGCAGCCCGTGGGCGGTGCAAAGCGGAAGGCCGGCCTCGTCGCACCACTGGCGCATCTTGTTTCCGAACCCGTTGCCCGTGAACGGCTTGCCGTGGTCAGTCACCAGGAATGTCTCGTCGCCGAGTGGTGTCGCGTCCAGCACCTGTTGAAGAACAGGAAGGATCGGCAGCGCGAGCGTGATCGGCTTGCGATTGCGATTCTTTTGCTGGGTGAACCTGAGCCAGCCGTCGCGCACGTGCTCGGCGCCGAACAGAATGACGTCGGAGCGGCGTTGTCCGGTGTAGAGCAAGAGGGCGAGAGCGAGGCGTGCCTTGCTACCGACGGGATGGCGCGTCTCGAACCGCTCCACCTCCTCGGGCGTCCAGGAGTGGTGACCGCCTTGGCGTCCCTTGAGGTAGGACACGTCGCGTGCGGGATTGGCCGCAATGCCGGCGACGTCCTCGTCCAGTGCCCACTTGAACAGGCGGCGAATGGCTTTGAGGCGGCCGTTGGCGGCCCACGGTAGATCGGCCTTGCGGTCGCGCAGGATACGTACTGCCTTGCGGCCGAAGCGTGCGAGCGGGAAATCGGCAAAGGTCTGCGCGCCACCAGGTGCGATCGGCTCCTGGCACATGCTCTCAAGAATGCGCCGCCGCACGACCTGCGTCGAGCGATCGAGCTGGCCGAAGTCCGTCGACGCAAAATAGCTCACGCACAGCGATCGAAAGCTTCCGGCCTTCGGTCGCGCAATCGCGGCGGGTCTCGACGCCGTGGCTGCCTGGCGGCCAGCGGCCTCGTAGGCGGCCTGAAACTCGCGCGTCCCAGGCTCAGCGCGCAGACGGATTTTGCGCTGCCCCTTGCGGCGGAAGTAGTAGCGTACGTTGCCATGGCGATCGCGATCCTGGCAGACGTAGCGATAGTGCACGGTCGTCTTCAACGCGGGGCACTCCGGGGCTAGAGAGCTAGCTTGCTCCACGGATCGTCGATATCGCCGTCATCGGATAGCGCCGCGAACGCCTCGTCAAGCTTGACCCGGTCCCACACCGTGCGGGCATTGATGCGGATCGGCCTCGGCATGCGGCCATCCCTGACCAGGCCGTCGAACAGTGTCGGCGATACGCCGATGTAGGCTGCGGCTTCTGTGCGGGACAGACCACGAGGCGGAAACTGCGGTGGCACTCCAGTTCGCGAGGACATGGAGAACGAATACCGCGGCGGGCCGATGGCAGCAATACCGTATTAATCTACCTCAATATCCATCTTGCTAGAGCCGTCACGCACGCGGTAGAGGAGTGGCATGGCACGCGCGATCATCGTTGGGTTCGTTTCGCAGAAAGGCGGCGTTGGCAAGTCGACCCTCGCCCGCGCGCTCGGCGCCGTCGTCGCGGCGGGCGGGCTCGCGGTCCGTATCGCCGACCTCGATCCCTATCAGCAGACCGTCGTCGAATGGGAACGGCTGCGCGCACATTCGGGCGAACCGACACCGATCGCGGTCGAAGGCTTCGAAACGGCGGCCGAGGCGCTGGCGAGCGCGAAGCCCGACGAGTTGCTGATCATCGACGCGCCGGCGCATGCCAACCGCGCGACGCTGGAGATTGCGGGGGCGGCCGCACTCGTCGTGCAGCCGTCGGGTGCAAGCCTCGACGATTTGCGTCCGGCCGTTCTGCTCTTTCACGAGCTCGTTCAATCGGGCATCCCCAAGGATCGGTTGGCGATCGGCCTATGCCGCATCCTGACGCAATCCGAGGAAGACGAGGCGCGCGCCTTTGTCGAGCGCGCGG
>JAKAML010000059.1 GCA_021812845.1 Pseudomonadota bacterium | reverse complement strand
GGTCATCGATGAGGATGCCGGTGTATGCCTCGGTGCGGTTCAACGCGAAGGGTTGCTCACCCTTGGGATAGAGCGCCGCGTTGATGCCGGCCATGATGCCCTGGCAGGCGGCCTCTTCATAGCCGCTGGTGCCGTTGATCTGGCCGGCCAGATAGAGGCCGGGCAGCCGCTTGACCGCAAGCCCGGCGTCGAGCTCGCGCGGATCGACGTAGTCGTACTCGATGGCGTAGCCCGGCCGCCGGACGACGACGCCGGCGAGCCCCGGCATGGTGCGCAGAAAGTCGGCCTGGATGTCGGCCGGCAGCGAGGTCGAGACGCCGTTGGGATAGACCGTGTCGTCGTCGAGGCCCTCGGGCTCGAGAAAGACCTGGTGCGCGTCGCGGTCGGCGAACCGCACCACCTTGTCCTCGATCGAGGGGCAATAGCGCGGCCCGGTGCTCGCAATCCGGCCCGAGTACATGGCCGAGCGGCCGAGGTTGGCGCGGATGATGGCGTGCGTCTCGGCGGTCGTGGTTGTAATCCCGCAGCAGATCTGGCGGTTGGGGAGCGCCGTCGTCAGCGCCGAGAACGGCACCGGCAGGTCGTCGCCCGGCTGCATCTCGAGCCGGTCCCAGGCGATGGTGCGGCCGTCGAGGCGGGCCGGCGTGCCGGTCTTGAGCCGGCCCAGGGCGAGCCCGAGGGAATGAAGCCGGTGGCTGAGGCCGATCGACGGCGCCTCTCCGGCGCGCCCGGCGGGGATGCGCTCGTCGCCGATGTGGATGAGGCCGTCGAGAAAGGTCCCGGTGGTCAAGACCACCGCCCCGGCGGCGAGCATCCGCCCATCGCCGAGGACGACCCCGGCGCAAACCGGGCCGATCCCGCTCGCTTCGACTACGACGAGATCCTCGACCGCGGACCCGATCACGGTCAGGCCGGCGGTGTCGCGGATCGCCTGCTGCATCGCTCGCGCGTAGAGTTTGCGATCGACCTGGGCGCGCGGACCTTGGACGGCGGGACCCTTCGAGCGGTTCAGCAGCCGGAACTGAATCCCGGCGGCGTCGGCCACGCGCCCGATCAGGCCGTCGAGGGCGTCGACCTCACGCACCAGGTGGCCTTTGCCGAGCCCGCCGATGGCGGGGTTGCAGGACAGCGCGCCGACCGTGGCGAAGGAATGGGTGACGAGCGCCGTTCGCGCGCCCATGCGACCCGCGACCGCCGCCGCCTCGCACCCGGCATGGCCGCCGCCGACGACGACGACGTCGTAGGACCGGCTCGTTTCGGTCGTTGTGGCCATGCGTCCTGCTCGGGGTCTCGCGGCGCGTGCGGGGCGCGCGCTGGTGTTCCCGTTGTGGCAAGGCTCCGTCCGCCTGGCAAGGGCTTGCCCGCGGCGCCCGCGGGTTTCACGTGAAACCGCGTAAGTCGCTATTTTCCTATGCAGAATCGGCCAAAGACCTGATCCAGAACGTCCTCGACGTCGACGCGGCCGGTGATGCGGCCGAGCGCCGTGGCAGCGGCCCGGAGATCCTCGGCCGCGAGCTCGAGCCCGCGCGGACGGGGATCGAGAAACCGATCGAGCGCCGCACGGCAGGCTTCGAGGCTCGTGCGGTGGCGGGCCTGGCTGAGCGCCGGCGCCTCGTCGTCGCCGAGTCGCGCCCGTGCCCGCGCGACGATCAGCCTGGCCAGGCGATCGATCCCGGCCCCGGTGACCACCGAGACCGCGATATCGTGAGGTCGAGACGGTCGCCCGTAGCGGGCGCGCGGAAGATCGATCTTGGTTTTCACGTCGATCCGATCGACTGGCCCTTCGACGCCGTCGGGCAACGGATCGGGGCCCGTCGAGCCGGCGGCCGCGCCGTCCTGCGCCGAGAACGCACCACCGTCGATCAGCCACAGCACCAGATCGGCGCTGCGGGCCCGGGCCAGGGTGCGCCGGATACCCTCCCGCTCGACCTCGCCCGCGGCCTCGCGGATGCCGGCAGTGTCGGCGATCACAACCGGCAGGCCGTCGAGATCGAGGCGGACCTCGACGACATCGCGGGTCGTTCCGGCCTCCGCCGACACGATCGCCGCGTCGCGGCGCGCCAGGGCGTTCAAGAGGCTCGATTTCCCGGCATTGGGCGGTCCGGCGAGCACGACCTGAAAGCCGTCGCGCAGGATCTCTCCGCGGCGGCGGTCGTCGAGGTGGCGGCCGACCGCGTCACGAAGCCCGGCGACCGTCGCCCGGACCCCGGCGATCCCCGCGTCGCCGACGTCGGCCTCGTCGGCGAAGTCGATCAGCGCCTCGAGCTCGGCCTGGGCCACGATCAGCGCCGACCGCCAGCCGTCGTAGAGCCGTGCCAGTGCGCCGTCAGCCTGGCGGAGCGCCTGTCGTCGCTGACCCTCGGTCTCGGCGGCGACGAGATCGGCCAGCCCTTCGGCCGCGGTCAGGTCGATCTTGCCGTTCGCAAAGGCGCGGCGGGCGAACTCGCCCGGTTCGGCGAGCCGGACGCCCGGTCTCGCGCACACCACGGCGAGGAGCGCCGAGACGATCGCGCGACCACCATGGACGTGGAACTCCGCCACGTCCTCGCCCGTTGCACTCCGAGGTCCGGGCAGGAACAGCACGATGCCGTGGTCGATGGGCGTATCCGACCCGGGCTCCCCGATGCTGCGCAGGGCGGCACGCCGAGGCGCTGGCCGCGGCGCCGCCAGGGCATCGATCAGTTGGCCGGCGCCGGGGCCGGAAGCGCGCACGACCGCGATGCCGGCACGGCCCGGGGCGCTGGACAAGGCGACGATGGTATCGGCGGGCGGGCCGGCAGCCGGAGTGAGCGACACGGTCTTGGCTCGAGGTTCGAGGCGGGGTCGACGGGCGAACTTCTAGGCTGCAGCCGGCCGCGCGTCCACGCGACGAGATCGAACGGGGATGTCGCGTGCGGTCCGGATGCCATGGCCCGATCGATCCCGACGGCGATCGGTGTTGGTCGCGTCTATTGGAAATAGTCGATTTACCATGATGACTTAGGCGACGATCTTGTCACTTGGCACGATCACCGGCGGCGTGTTTCTGTGCCGCTGTCCAAGTTCGGAGTCGGTCATGCAGGTTCTCAGGGCGGTGACGCGCTACGCGTATGCGCCGGTGTTGGTACTCGGGTTGAACGCGGCGGGTCTCGCCATCGTCGCGGCGGGTCTGCACTACGGCTGGCTCGCCCTCGTCCTCTTTGCAGCCGTCGGCCTCGCCTTCGTGGCGGAGCGCATCTCGCCCTGTCACCAGGCGTGGAACAACTCGCACGGCGACGAGGGCGCCAACACCGTGCACGCGATCGTCTACGAGATGTCGAGCCTCAACGGCGTCATGCTGCTGCCCGTCATCGCGTGGCTGACGCCGTGGGACGGCATCTGGCCGACGCACTGGCCGCTCGTCGTTCAGGTGCTGATGGCGATCGTGGTCGCAGATTTCGCGTTCACGATGGTCCACTACTGGAGCCACCGCTATCCGATCCTATGGCGGCTTCACGCCGTGCATCATGGCGTGCCGCGAATGTACGGCTTCAACGGGCTCGTGCGCCATCCGCTGCACCAGACCCTCGACATGGTGGTCGGCACGTTGCCGCTCGCGCTCGCGGGAATGCCGGTCGAGGTGGCGCTGCTCCTGGGACTGGCGGTCTCGATCCAGCTCGTGGTGCAGCACTCGAATGTCGACTACGAGCTGGGACCGTTCCGCAACTGGATGTCGATCGGCAAGATCCACCACTTGCACCACGTCAACTGGGGCAAGGAGGGCGACTGCAACTTCGGCCTGTTCACGACGCTGTGGGACCGGATGCTCGGCACGTTCCATCCCGAGCCACCGCGGGCGATCGGCGCCGGCGACCTCGGCATCGACGAGGTGCCGCACTTCCCGCGCGGCTCCTACGTCGAGCAGCTCGTGTTCCCGTTCGTCTACGAGCCCGGCAAGGGCGAGCCGGTGCGGTATTCGCATCCGCCGACCCACGGGCACGGCCCCGGCGACCGCCTGCACCCGGCGGAGTGAGGCTTGGACCGGACGAATTTGCCGCCAACCACCCTCGGCACGGGCGCGGCTACTCATGGCGCCTGGAAAAGTGCCGAGAGCACCAAGAAGCAGCAGCGCACGTCGACGACTCGGAGTCGTCCACGCGACGTCTTGCCCGGTCACCAATTCTCCCACGCGACCGTCAGCCCGGGGCTTGGCTCCGGGATCCATCCGACCGCTGGTTCGGCGTTCGAGGAACTTTGGATCCCGGCAACGAATGCCGGAATGAGATCGGTTGTTTCGTGAGACGGCGCACCGCCCTCACGTATTCATGCTCTGGAAGAACTCGCCGTTGGTCTTGGTCGACTTCAGCTTGTCGATCAGGAACTCGATGGCGTCCATGGTGCCCATGGGGTTGAGGATGCGGCGCAGCACGTAGACCTTCTTGAGCTGGTCCTTGGGGACGAGCAGGTCTTCCTTGCGGGTGCCGGAGCGGGCGACGTCGATCGCCGGGAACACGCGCTTGTCGGAGACCTTGCGGTCGAGGATGATCTCGGAGTTGCCGGTGCCCTTGAACTCCTCGAAGATCACCTCGTCCATGCGCGAGCCGGTGTCGATCAGCGCGGTGGCGATGATGGTCAGCGAACCGCCTTCCTCGATGTTGCGCGCGGCGCCGAAGAACCGCTTCGGCCGCTGCAGCGCATTCGAGTCGACGCCGCCCGTCAGCACCTTGCCGGAGGACGGCACGACCGTGTTGTAGGCGCGGCCGAGGCGCGTGATGCTGTCGAGCAGGATCACGACGTCGCGCTTGTGCTCAACCAGACGCTTAGCCTTTTCAATAACCATTTCAGAAACTTGGACGTGACGGGACGGCGGCTCGTCGAAGGTCGAGGCGATCACCTCGCCCTTCACCGAGCGCTGCATGTCGGTGACCTCCTCCGGCCGCTCGTCGATCAGGAGCACGATCAGGAAGCACTCGGGATGGTTTGCCGAGATCGAGTGGGCGATGTTCTGCAGAAGCACCGTCTTGCCGGTGCGCGGCGGCGCCACGATCAGCGCGCGCTGGCCCTTGCCGAGCGGCACGACGACGTCGATCACGCGCGGCGACAGATCCTTGATGGTCGGATCCTCGACCTCCATCTTGAGCCACTTGGTCGGATAGAGCGGCGTCAGGTTGTCGAAGTGGATCTTGTGCTTGGTCGCCTCGGGATCCTCGAAGTTGATGCGGCTGACCTTCAGCAGCGCGAAGTAGCGCTCGCCCTCCTTGGGGCCGCGGATCTGGCCGTCGACCGTGTCGCCGGTCCTGAGCGCGAAGCGGCGGATCTGGGAGGGCGAGACGTAGATGTCGTCGGGGCCGGGCAGGTAGTTGGCATCCGGCGAGCGCAGGAAGCCGAACCCGTCCTGCAGCACCTCGACGACGCCGGTGCCGATGATGTCGATCTCCTTCGCCGCGAGTTGCTTCAGCGTCGCGAACATCAACTCCTGCTTGCGCATGGTCGAGGCGTTCTCGACGCCAACTTCCTCGGCAAAGCTCAAGAGCTCCGTCGGCGATTTCTGCTTCAGCTCTTCGAGCTTCATTTCCTTCATGGAAGGACTCCGGGTGGCCACGGCAAAAGAAGGCGGGATGGAGGGCTGCCGGGCGAAATTCTGAGGGAGGGGGGCGCGCTGACGGGCGTCGCGCGGTCGATCGCCGGACCGTTGGGGTCGGTCCCGGGCGTCCGCGTCTCTGGCCGGAGAGGCCGCGAGTCGTTTCGGAATGGAAGCCTTATAGCAGACACATTCGGGCAGTGGAAGCGCTTCGCGCGTCGCGTCGAGCCGATCTCTCCGCGTCAAAACGGCTTGACGATCACCAGGATGACGATCCCGGCCATGAGCAGCGCCGGCACCTCATTCAGGATCCGCCAGGTGCGGGTCGAGACGGTGTTTCGGTCCTCGCGGAAGCGCCGGACGGAGGCCGACAGGTATCCGTGCACGCCCGACAGCGCCAGCGCCAGGACGAGCTTCAAGTGGAACCAGCCGGCGGAGAAAAATCCCGCCTTCCAGCCGAGCCACAGCCCGAGCACCCAGGCGATCACCATCGACGGGTTGATGATGATTTCGAGGAGGCGCCTCTCCATCACCTTGAAGGTCTCGCTCGTCTCCGAGCCGGGCTTCGCCTCCGCGTGGTAGATGAAGAGCCGCGGCAGGTAGAGCATCCCCGCCATCCAGGCGATGATGGCCATGACATGGACCGCCTTGACCCACAGGTAGGCGGCGTCGCCGAGCGCGAAGATGGCGCCCGCCGTCGCCGCCACCGTGACGCCGAGCGCGACGGCCGCGCGGCGGGCGGGGGAGGATGCGGGCTTGGTGGCAAGGTCGGCGCTCATGGCGCGTGTGTAGGGGGCAGCGGCCGGGTGGTCAACGGCTGGGAGCGAATGGACGTCGGCGATGGGCCAGGAGTGTGCATCCAGAACCTCATCCGCATGTGTCGAGAATGGTACTGAAGCCGACATGCGGACTAAACCGCCGAGAATGAGTGGGTAGGCTCCGCGAGCGTGGACTCACCTTCGCAACATTAGCTCGACCAATCGATCCGGAGCGCTAGCTGGATCAACTGTGGCATCGAAATATCGGATGTGAGCCAGAGCCGAGGGCAAGTCTATGTTCTCAATCGCGACAGGGATGAATTTGGCCCCGATTTCAATCCCCGTCTCAATCTCTATCTGCACCCATTGGCTCTGCAGCGACCGTTGAGAGAGGAATGCGACGATCCATCCGTTTCGCGCCGCCTCCATCAGCTCGGTGCGCAAGATGTCCTGCCACTGGCTGCCTAATGGGACATCCCTCTGAGGTGAGAAGACTTGAAAGCCGCCGCGCTCCATCGCATTCAAGAATGGCAGAATTGTTTCCTGATCTGCACGCGTATACGAGGGAAAAACGCGCGTCTTTGCTAAGAAGGCGTCAAGCTTGGCAACGTCGAGCTCAGTGTCGTCCACTCGAATGCTGTCGATTCGAATTGGGCGCTCTTTCCGCGATGCTTCGACTGCAGCGCGTTCACGGCGAACCCACTCGCGATCTTCGGCGACTGCGCTTTGGCAGTAGAGGAAGAAGTTCCGCGCCGAAATCTCCCGCTCGATCAGAGGCCAGAACTCCTCAGGGTCTGCGAGTGCGCGCAAGTGAAAGAGAAGCGGTGAAGCACCTTTATTCTCGAGATAGTTACGGACCTCTCTGACACGGACAATGTCATCGCTGGCGTGAGAAACGAAGATCCAAGCGTGGTGTTCGGAACTCATGCTGCTATCCCTCGACTTGGTGCGGAGCGCGGCGCATTCTGCCAACAAAAAGCATGATGAGCAGGTGTCGGATGAAAGTAAGATCCTCTGGACCCTCAAGTCGGGCTATTCTAGGCTATGGGTTTATCACTGTTCACGTTGGGAGCCTGTAACAGGAATCGCTTGCTTCGCTATTCCGGGACCGGGAGCCTATTCCACAATAGGTGCCAAGCTCAAGGGACGGTCGGAATCAGGCTGGAAGCTGCGAGACGAATTCACAGTCACTATGTCTCTTGTTGCGTCACAAGCAGTCTTCGACCACGACC
>JAKAML010000058.1 GCA_021812845.1 Pseudomonadota bacterium | reverse complement strand
CGACGATCACCGAGAGATAGGTGATGACGGCGATCACGAGGCCGTAGCCGAGCGGGATGGCCACCGCATCGGGAACCCCGATCCCCTTCAGCGCGGCTGCCGCTTGGGCACCGAACGCCTCGCCCGAGTATGCGCCATTGACGATGCCGATCAGCGTGATCCCGATCTGGACCGCCGACAGGAAGCGGCCAGGGTCCGACGCCAGTGCCAGCGCGCGGTCGGCGCCGTGGCGCCCGGATGCGGCGAGCGACTTCAATCGCGGGTGACGGGCGGAAACGACGGCCAGCTCTGACAGTGCGAACAGTCCGTTCAACAGAATGAGGGCGGAGACGATGAAGAGCTCGGTCAAGACGTGTGCGCCCGGCGCGGGACCGGGCCACTCCTGCGGTTGCTGAGACGGCGAACCGTAGTCCGTACCCAGGGTGCGGTCAACGCGGCCGCGCGGTGACCGGGGCCGCGACCGGCGGTCTCCCGCCATCGCCTCGTCACATCCCCGCCACGGCCACCAGCCCGCCCGTCGTCGGCGCGGGCGCGCCCGTCGTTCCGGGGAAGGTGATCGGGAGGCCTTTGAGCGACCTCACGGCGAGGTAGGCCCAGGCCTCGGCCTCGATCGCGTCGCCGTCGAAGCCCGCGGCCTCGGCCGGCACCACCGCGTTCTCGACCCGGCCGGCGAGCGCGCTCATGATGGCGCGGTTCCGCCGCCCGCCGCCGCAGACGATCCACAGCGCCGGCTGCTCGGGCATCAGCTCCCGCGCCCGCGCGATCGTTTCGACCGTGAACGCGGTCAGCGTCGCCGCGCCGTCGTCCACCGCGAGCCCGTCCAGCAGCTCCAGCGTGAACGCCCCCCGGTCGAGCGACTTGGGCGGCGGCCGCCCGAAGTAGGAGTGCGCGAGCAGCATCCGGAGCACGCCGCCGTCGACGCGGCCGCGCGCGGCCGCCGCGCCGTCGGTGTCGCACGGCACCTTGGTGTGGCGCATCATCCAGTCGTCGATCAGCGCGTTGCCGGGGCCGGTGTCGAAGGCGATCAGATTGCCGTCGCGGCCGATCCAGGTGACGTTGGCGACGCCGCCGATGTTCACGACCGCCAGCGGCCGCTGCGGCAGCGCGGCCGCCAGCGCGCGATGATAGACCGGCACCAGCGGCGCGCCCTCGCCGCCCGCCACCATGTCGGCGGCACGCAGGTCGTAGACGACCCTTACGCCCGTCAGCTCGGCGAGCAGCGGCCCGCGACCGAGCTGCACCGTCAGGCCGCCGCCCGTCGCGCCGCGCGCGGAGCGATGCAGCACCGTCTGGCCGTGATAGCCGATCACGTCGAGGCTGGCACGCGCCACCCCCTGGCGCCTGAGGAATGCCGACACCGCCGCCGCGGCGAGCTCGGTCAGCTCGTCCTCGATCTCGGCGAGCCGCCCCGGCCGCTCCTCGCGCCGCCGGATCAGCCGCGCGTCCGCCAGCGCCGTGACGAGCTTGCGGCGAACCTCCGCGGAATAGGGAAAGGTCATCGCCGGGCCGCGCAGAACGTCGCCGTCGCCGTCGGTTTCGAGCAGGGCCACGTCGATGCCGTCGAGCGAGGTGCCGCTCATCAGCCCGAGGGCGCGCAAACGTTCCGTCATGGCGATCCGCTCCGCTCCCCGCCCCTGTCCGTGCCGCACCGCGCCGCCAGCCGCACCACCCCAGGGCCGCGCCGCGCCGCGCGCCGGCCGCTCGGGCACCTTGCCCTCGGACGGCAAGGTGTGCATGGTCCCGGCCAAATCGCCGCGCCGCGCCCGATCGCGCCGGCCGGCCCGTCCGACCGTAGAGAACCCGAGCCGCCATGTCCAAGATGAAGTCCGATTTCCTCGCCGTCCTCCACGAGCGCGGCTTCGTGCACCAGTGCTCGGACACCGAGGGCCTCGACGCGCTCGCCGCCGGGGGCAAGGTCGTGGCCTACGTCGGCTACGACTGCACCGCGCCGTCGCTGCACGTCGGCCACCTGCTGTCGATCATGATGCTGGCGTGGCTGCACAGGACCGGCGCCGGCAAGCCGATCGCGCTCATGGGCGGCGGGACGACGCGCGTCGGCGACCCGTCGGGCAAGGACGAGACGCGCGTCTTGCGTACGGTCGAGGAGATCGACGCCAACAAGGAGGCGCTGAAGGGCGTGTTCGCGCGCTTCCTCCGGTTCGGCGAGGGCGCGGGCGATGCGGTGATGCTCGACAACGCCGAATGGCTGGCGCCCTTGAACTACATCGCGTTCCTGCGCGACGTCGGCCGCCACTTCTCGGTCAACCGCATGTTGACGATGGATTCGGCGAAGCTCCGCCTCGAGCGCGAGCAGGAGCTGTCGTTCATCGAGTTCAACTACATGCTGCTGCAGTCCTACGACTTCGTCGAGCTCGCCCGGCGCTATGGCTGCAACCTGCAGATGGGCGGCTCCGACCAGTGGGGCAACATCGTCATGGGGCTCGACCTCGGCCGGCGCATGGGCGTCAAGCACCCGCTCCATGCGCTGACCTGTCCGCTGCTGACGACCGCGTCGGGGGCCAAGATGGGCAAGACCGCGGCGGGCGCGGTGTGGCTCAACGAGGCGCAGCTCTCGGCCTACGACTACTGGCAGTTCTGGCGCAACACCGAGGACGCCGACGTCGGCCGCTTCCTGAAGCTGTTCACGATGCTGCCCTTGGCGGAGGTCGCCCGTCTCGCCGCGCTCCGGGGGGCGGAGATCAACGAGGCGAAGAAGGTGCTCGCCACCGAGGCGACCGCGCTCGTCCACGGCCGCGACAAGGCGGAGGCGGCAGCGGAGACGGCGCGGAAGACGTTCGTCGAGGGCACGCTCGCGGAGGATCTGCCGACGATCGAGATCCCGCGCTCCGACGTCGCGAACGAGCTCGGCGTGCTGGCGGCGGTCGTCACCGCCGGGCTCGTCAGGTCGAACAGCGAGGCGAGGCGGCTGGTGGCGGGCGGCGGGCTCCGGGTCAACGACCACGCCGTGACCGACGAGAAGGCGAAGCTGCGCCTCGCCGACATCTCCGCCGACGGCGTCATCAAGCTCTCGCTCGGCAAGAAGAAGCACATCCTGCTGAGGCCCGTTTAAGCCTCGGGGTGTCGGCCTTCACTCGGCCGCCGCGACGGCCGTGCGGTTGCGGAAGTACTCGAGGTGGGGGGCGAGATCGACCGGCGCCGACGCGAACGGGCTCTCGACGAGCGAGGCGCGGAACTGCTGGTTCCGCGTCGAGCGCATCTGATCGTCCACGAACTCGGCCCACATGATGCGGCGCAGGTTGCGGGCGTAGGCGTCGAAGTTGTGCGAGCCGAGCAGCATGGCGTGCTCCCGATCCGGGTCCGGGGCGGCTCCAGCGGCCCCGCTGCGACCACTATAAGCTCGGCCCGTTAACGCTCCCGTCCGCCGATAGATAAAATTCGATCTTTCGCACGCCGCAGGGACCGGGCCGGGGCGCGCCCGGATCGCGGACTCAGGCGGCGGTCAGCTTGCGCATGACCTCGTCGGAGACCTCGAAGTTCGCGAACACGGCCTGCACGTCGTCGTCGTCCTCGAGCGCGGCGATCATCTTCAGGACCGTCTCGGCGTTGTCCTCGGCGACCGGTGTCGTGAGATTGGGCTTCCAGACCGCCTTGACGCCCGACGCCTGCCCGAGCGACGCCTCGAGCGCCTGCGCCACCGACCCGAGGCTCTCGAACTGGCAGGTCACGACATGGCCCGAAGCGTCCGACTGCACGTCGTCGGCGCCGGCCTCGATGGCCGCCTCGAGCACCTTGTCGGCCGAGCCGGCCGACGCCGGGTAGCCGATCTCGCCGACGTGCGAGAACATGTGCGACACCGACCCCGTCGAGCCGAGGTTGCCGTCGTGCTTGGAGAACACCGAGCGCACCACGCCGCCGGTGCGGTTGCGGTTGTCGGTCAGGGCGACGACGATGACCGCGACGCCGCCCGGCGCGTAGCCCTCGTAGCGGACCTCGTCGAACTGGCTCGTGTCGGCGCTGGCGGCCTTCTTGATCGCCCGCTCGATGTTGTCCTTGGGCATGTTCTCGGCGCGGGCGGCCTGGACCGCGAGACGAAGCCGAGGGTTCATGGCCGGGTCGGGCATTCCGAGTTTGGCCGCAACCGTGATCTCGCGTCCGAGCTTGGCGAACAGCTTGGCGCGGGCCGCGTCCGCGCGGCCCTTCTTGTGCATGATGTTCTTGAAGGCTGAATGGCCGGCCATGGCGTCCTGCGGCGATGTGGGTCCAAGGGACGAGCCTCGCGGTGCCGGCGAGGTGCTCGGAGTTGCTTCGTTCCAGACACTCCATGGCCGGACTTGATCCGGCCATGGAGTGTCTGGCACCCCGCAGGAAATTCCAAGCCTGGATGGCCGTGTCAAGCACGGCCATGAAACGGGGAAGCGTGCCGCAGCCTTGCCGGGCTAGTGCTGTGGCGCGGTCATTTTGTTCCCACGCGCGGATTGCATACCAACCAAATGACTGCGCCTGAAACAGCACTAGAATCACAAGCTTGCTAGTGTTCCTTTGGCGCAAACATCTGCTCTCGACCTCGCAACGAACGGGATCAAAATGTTTGCGCCGGAACACTAGGGGCCTCCGCAGAAGCCGTGCAACAAGGCCGGTCAATCGGCCCAGAACGCGGGCTCGGCGGGGGCCAGCACGCCGCCCATCCTGAGCGCGCCGACCCTGACCGCAAGCCCTGTCCGGTCGTCGATCTCGACCGCGAGGCCGGAGATCGTCGCCGGGCCTGTCGCAGGCTCGAAGCGCGCGCGCGGAATGCGGGTCAGGAATCGGTGCACCGGCTCG
The DNA here is from genome assembly GCA_021812845.1 of Pseudomonadota bacterium. Taxonomy (GTDB): domain Bacteria; phylum Pseudomonadota; class Alphaproteobacteria; order Rhizobiales; family Hyphomicrobiaceae; genus JAKAML01. The sequence goes on along the minus strand of JAKAML010000058.1, from coordinate 2,787 downwards.
TCGGTTTCCATGCCGAGGACCGAGTTGTAGTCGCCGCACATGCCGGCGTCCGACATGAACGCCGTGCCGCCCGGAAGGATGCGCTCGTCCGCCGTCGGGGCGTGGGTATGGGTGCCGACGACGAGGCTCGCGCGGCCGTCGACGAAATAGGCCGCGGCCTGCTTCTCGCTCGTCGCCTCGGCGTGGAAGTCGATCACGATCGCATCCGCCCCCTGTTTCAGCGGACACGCCGTGAGCTCGGCGTCGACGGCGCGGAACGGACAGTCGAGCTCGGTCATGAACACGCGACCCATGGCGTTGACGACCAGCACGTCCATGCCGTTCCTGGCGCGGTAGAGCCCCGAGCCGCGGCCGGGCGTGCCCTTGGGGAAGTTGACCGGCCTGACGAGCCGTTCCTGGCGGTCGATGTAGACCAGCGTCTCCTTCTGGTCGAAGGCGTGGTTGCCGAGCGTCACCGCGTCGGCGCCGGCGTCGAGCAGATCCTGGAGAATCGCCTCGGTGATGCCGAAGCCGCCGGCCGCGTTCTCGCCGTTGACCACCACGAAGTCGAGGTCGTAGCGCGCCCGGAGCCCCGGCAGCGCCTCCACCACCGCGGCCCGGCCCGAGCGGCCGACGACATCCCCCAGGAACAACAGGCGCAACGCCCCCCCTCTCCCCATCGCCCTTCGCGATGGGGAGTGGGTCGGGGTGAGGGGCGGCTGCGGGCAACAGAGCAAGCCGCTGCCCCTCACCCTAACCCTCGACCCACTGAAGAAGTGGGGAGAGGGAACTGTCCGCGCCCGCGCCCTAACCCTCTCCCCGCAAGCGGGGCGAGGAGACTATGTCGAGCATTTGATCGGACCCTGTGGCGTCAGGACCCAGTCGAGCGGCTCGTCATAGTCGAGATGCGGAACGGCGTCGACCCCGAGTTCGTCGTAGGCGATGCCGACCGCGACGACGGGCTTCATGGCCCGGAGCCGGGCCAGCGTGCGGTCGTAGAAGCCGCCACCGTAGCCGAGCCTGTAGCCCGCGCGGTCGAACGCCAGGAGCGGCACCAGCACCACGTCGGGCTCGATCACCGGCGCAGCGGCGACGGGCTCGCGGATGCCCCATTTCACCTCGTCGAGGGGCTCGCCCTCGGTCCACTGCCGGAACTCGAGCGGCCGGCCCTTGCCGACCATCACCGGCAAGCCGACCCGATGATCCTCCCGCCACAGCCGCCGCATCAGCGGCAGCGGGTCGATCTCCTCGCCGATGGCGAGAAAGGCCGAGACGGCGGCCCCGGGAGGGGGCGCGCAGAACGCGAGGCCGTGCGCGGCCAGCCGCTCGCCCGCCGCAGCGCCGTGGCGCTCGAACGCCGCTCTCCGCCGCTCGAGCGCCTCGGCGCGCGCCGTCTTCTTCTCGTCCATGGGCGGAAGGTCCTGTCCTGGCGGGGAACAAGGAAAAATGAGCGCCGCGGAGGCCGTCGAAGCGGTTGATCTCGCCGGGTCCCTACAAACGTAAGGTGGGCGCCATGTGTCCGGAGCCACGGCTCCGGCCAGGGACGGCTCCCAGGCAGATCTTATAGGCCCTGGAGATTCATGTGCTTCTAACGCGCCCCGCAGCAAGAGGAATGTAGGCGCATTCGCGGGAAAGTCCACCCGCACCGCGGCCGGGATCACGCCCGGGCGGCCGCGACCGGGCCTCAACCCTTGGCGCGGGCGGACGCGGTGGCAGACGCGCCGGCAGTCGGGCCCGATTTCGACGCCGCGTCGGGCTTGGCCGAGTCGGATTTCGACGCCTGGTCCCTGGCCGGGGACTTGCCGGCATCGGGCTTCTGGCCATCCTGCGAGGCGTCGCGCAGCACCTCCGCGGCGGCCTGAAGCATCGCCTCGTGCGCCTCACGGAGGTCCATCAGCTCGTCGGCCAGAAGCACCGCCGCCATCAGCAGTATCCGCTCGTCGGCGGTCTGGCCGAACTCGCGCGACAGGCTTTCGACGCGCGCCTTGACGTCGGCCAGCAGCGTCCTGAGCCGCGCCTCCTCGCCGTCGTTGCAGGCGAGACGGTAGGTGCGGTTGTTGAGCGTGACCGAGACCTGCCCAATTTCAGTCTGGTCCCATCTCCTGCGGCCCCCGCCGACGGCGACGAGGAGCCGTCAGCTCTCGTCCTCGATCACGTTCTGAAGCGAGTCGATGGCCCAATCAATTCGATTGAGCGCCTGCTCGCGCAGCGCCTCGAGCTCCGACACGCGCCCACGCGCCGCCGACAGGTCGCGCTCGAGCTCGGCAATGCGCCGCGACAGCGCCGCCACGTCCGCGGCTCGCGCGGTCTTCGCAGCCGTCCGTGATTCGGGCCGCGGCCCGCCGTGCGCCTGATCGCGCGCCGAGGCAGCCGAGGCTCCCGCGCGCTTCGCCTTGGATTTGTCCCGCTGTTGCACCATCGGCCGCCTTTCGCCTCGAACCCTGGAGCTTGCCCTCGCGCAAGGTTCCGCGCCGTAGCTCCAACCCTACGTGCCGGGCTTTCGCCGCGTCAATCCACCACGACCGACAAGCTGTTGGCTCCGCCGGCAAAAATCATAGGCACAATCGTCGCATCCATCGCCGATGCCACATTGACAGCACCGTACCTCGCCGAATTAATGGCGCCGCTTTCGCCCTGAGCCGGGACCGCGATCGCGGGTGCCGTCCCTGCAGTGCCACAAGCTCCCCTCACACATGCGCCCGCCGGAGGTCAAGATGGCAGTCAAAGTCGCAATCAACGGGTTCGGGCGGATCGGCCGCAACGTGCTTCGGGCGATCGCGGAGAGCGGGCGCAGGGACGTGGTTGTGG
>JAKAML010000057.1 GCA_021812845.1 Pseudomonadota bacterium | reverse complement strand
CCTGTGACCGTCTTGTCCTGACCGGGCCGACGGAGCCGGGCCTCGCCAGCCGGAGGGGGGTGCCATGACCGGCTCGCCGATGAGCCCGCCCGGACACGGACCGGAGCCGCGCTCGGGCGCCGCGGCCGGCCAGCCCTCGCGGTGGACGCTGCTGCTCGCCCTCGGCATCCCGGCGGCGCTGATTGCCGCCGGTCTCGCGCTCGTGCTGCCGGCGCTCTGGCGCACGGCCGCGCCGGATCTGCCGCATCCGCGTGCCGCCCGGTCGGCATCCCCGCCCGCACCCGCTCTCGCACCTGCCCCGGCCCTGCCCTCGGCCCAGCCCGCGGCCCCGGCCCCGCTCGCGACGCAGACCCCCGCCGCCAGTCCGCCCCCCTCCCGCGGCCCCGTCTCCCCCGCGCCGCTCGACGAGCTTGCGCGCTCGGTCACGCCCGCGACGGCCTGGCTCCAGGTGCCGGCCGAGGCGACGCTGACCCGCATCGGCTTCGGCTCGTGCCTGCACCAGGGGATGCCGCAGCCGATCTGGCGGGCGGTCCTGGCGGCGCGGCCCGAGCTGTTCCTGATGATCGGCGACAACGTCTATGGCGATATTCGCAGCGACGATGCGCGGGAGCTCGCCGCCGCCTACCGCGCCCAGCTCGCACATCCCGAGTTCGCCGCTGCCCGCGCCGCCATGCCGATGCTCGGCGTCTGGGACGACCACGACTATGGCCAGAACGACGGCGGGGCGTCGTTCACCCATCGGGCCGCCGCCGCGGCGCTGTTCCGCGGCTTCTGGCAGCGGCCCGCCGGGGCCGGGTCCGACGGCGGCGTGCAGCTCGCGCAGGTGTTCGGGCCTCCGGGCCGCCGTGTGCAGGTGATCCTGCTCGACACCCGCTCGTTCCGCTCGGCCTTCGTGGCGCAGTCCGGCAATTCCCGTCTCTTCGGCAAATATGGGCCCGATCTCGATCCCACAAAGACGATGCTCGGCGAGGCGCAGTGGCGCTGGCTCGCGGCCGAGCTCGAGAAGCCCGCCGAGGTCCGGCTTCTCGTGTCGTCGATCCAGGTGCTGTCGGAAGGGCACGCCTTCGAGCGCTGGGGGAATCTGCCGCTGGAGCGCGACCGGCTGATCCACACCATCGAGGCGAGCGGCGCCAATGGCGTCATCCTGCTGTCGGGGGACCGTCACATCGGCGCGATCTACAACCGGCCGATTGCCGCAGGGCGGATATTGATCGAGATCACGTCGAGCTCGCTCAATCGTTCCTACGGTCCGGCCAGGGACGTGCCGACGGCGGAGCTCGTCAGCGACCTCCACCACGCCGAGAACTTCGGCTGGATCGAGATCGACTGGGTCCGACGCCGCGTCGCGCTGGCGCTACGCGGCATCGGCGGGGAGACGCTCGACGGTCTTGTCGTGCGCCTCTCCGACCTCGGTCTTCCCGCACGCGGCGATTGACGCCGGGTCCGCCGCGCGCGAGCCTCTCGGCCGGACGGGCGACGACGACGACGACGACGACGACGACGTGGGACGATCATCGGAGGAAGTCATGAAAGCCCTGCAAGCCATCAAGTCCAAGGCACTCTGCGCGGTCGCACTGGCGGTCGCGGCGTCGCTCGGAACGGCCGCGATCGCCGACGAGATGAAGCTCTACGAGAAAAAGGGCGCCTACGCCGACGTGAAGAGCGATCTCGCCACCGCCATCGTCAACAAGGGCCTCGTCAACGACTACACCGGCAACATCGGCGCCATGCTGACCCGCACCGGCGCCGACGTCGGCTCGACAAGGCCGATCTACACGTCCGCCGAGTACATGACGTTCTGCTCGGCCAAGTACTCGCGGCTGATGATGGAGGCGGACGCGACCAACATGGGCTTCTGCCCGTTCGTGATGTTCGTCTACGAGCCGGCCGACAAGCCGGGCACCGTCGTCGTCGGCTATCGCGCGCCGGCCTCCGCCAAGGGCAACGACGCGACGAAGAAGGTTCTCGGCGAGATCGATGCGCTGATGGACAGCATCGCCAAGGAAGCGACGAAGTAGCGCTCGCGACGGCGCGAGCCGGGTGACCGGCCGCGGCGGCGGGTGATGCACGCCCGCCGCGGTCCGGCCGTCATGGCGGATCGTCGCCTTGACAACCCGCCGGATGATCTATTCCCTGAGCCTCGTGACGGTCTCCACCGGCGTGACGCGCCGGTGGGTGAAAAGGGAACACGGTGCGCCCGTCTCTCCATGAGAGCGGGCAAGACCGAGGCTGCCCCCGCAACTGTAAGCGGCGAGCTTCACCCGCATATGCCACTGAAGGCTCCGGTCCGGAGCCGTCGGGAAGGTCGGGTCGAAGCGTCCGAGCCGCGAGCCAGGAGACCTGCCGCCACAAGTCGCCCATCCTCCGTGCGGGGCGCGCGGTGGAGCGTAGGAACGCAGCGGCGACTGCAGTGCACCCGGCGACGGTGGCACTCGGGCAGGCTCGCCGCGCTCCGGTCCTCCGGCCAGCGCGATCTCTCCCCTTGCACGGCGCTTCGGCGCCGCCGCAGGGGCTCCGCGCAGCAGGTCCGGGCGTCCCGTCTCCGCAGCGATCCTACGGAGGGGACCATGCCGATCACGAATTCACGCCGAAAGCAGAGACGGTCGCTCGCGGCCATGGCCGCCGTGCTGCCGGCGGTCGCCGGCCTGGCGCCCGTCGCCCTCGCCCAGAGCCCCGGGTCGGCCGCCGCCGAGGTGCTGCCGCCGGTGGTCGTCGACGCCGGCAACCCGGCCCGCCGCAAGAAGCCTGCCAGCCAGACCGATACCCGGCTGAGCGACGTCGAGCCCGCCGCCCCGAAGTCCGCGAGCACGGGCGGTGGCTCGGCAGGCTCGGCTGCGGGCGGAGGCGCCGGCTCGGGGGCCGAGGGCGTCGACGCCACCTCCAGCGCAGCCGCCGGCGACGGCACGATCGCCGGCGGCGGCGGCATCGCCGGTGCCTCGACAACGGTCATCACCCGCCAGCAGATCGAGCGCTCGCCGCACGCCACGCTCACCGACATCATCGCGCGCGAGGCGGGCGTCCAGTCGACGAGCCTCTACGGTAGCGCCAACGGCGCTGGCACCACGATCGATCTGCGCGGCTTCGGCGCGACCGCGTCATCGAACACGCTGATCCTCGTCAACGGCCGCCGCCTCAACGACTGGGATACCCAAGGCTTCGACCTGTCGACCATCGCCCGCGACTCGATCGAGCGCATCGAGATCACGCGCGGCAACTCGGCTGCGGTGCTCTACGGCGACGGCGCCGTCGGCGGCGTCGTCAACATCGTGACCCGCTCCGCGGCAGCCCTTCCGGACCAGGTCCGCGTCGAGGGCGGCTTCGGATCCTTCGGGACCAAGGAGGGCAGTGTCGTCGCCAGCGTCTCCTCGGGCGCCTTCTCGGCCCTGGTCTCGGGCAACATGCTGGAATCCGACGGCTACCGCGACAACAACGAGCTCGCGCAGAAGTCGGCCGTGGCCGACCTGCGCTGGACATTCGCCCGGGGCAGCGTCTATCTCAACGTCGCCGCCGACGATCAGGAGCTGCGGCTGCCCGGCGCCCGCCTCGTCGATCCCAACGCCGTCCCGCCCGTCGATCAGGTGCGCCACGACCGGCGCGGCACCGCGACGCCGCTCGACTACGCCGACAAGCAGGGCGTGCGCGGAACGCTCGGCCTCTCCTACATGCTGGCCCCGGACATCGAGCTGATCGTCGACGGCGGCCTGCGCAAGAAGTGGCAGCAGGCGCTGCTGTTCAACGGCTTCAGCTACGTCGATTCCGAGCTCGCAACCGCATCGCTGACGCCGCGCGTCGTGGTCACGCGGCCGATGTTCGGCGTGCCGTCGCGCATCATCTCCGGCGTCGACGTCTACGACAGCGACTACCAGTCCGACCGCAGCGGCGGCAAGGGCGTCGCGCCGGTCCACGTCTACGACGGTGGCGACCGCTCGGTCGCCGCCTACTACCAGCAGACGCTCGGCGTCCTGCCGGCCACCGACGTCGCCTTCGGCGGCCGCATCCAGTGGAACCGGATCGCCGCCCGCGACACCGTCGACATCACGGCTCCGGGCGCCTGCTTCTTCGGGCTCTGCGAGCCGGAAGGCCTCCCCTACGACGAGAGCGAGGTCGACGAGGCCTGGCACCTCGGGTTCGAGCACCGGCTCGTCCCCGGGCTCACCCTGCTCGGGCGCACCGCGCGCAGCTTCCGCCTCGCCAACATCGACGAGCGGATCGGCGCCGGCTTCCCGACCGCCTTCGATCTCAAGACCCAGACCTCGCGCGACTGGGAGGCGGGGCTCCGCTTCGAGCAGGGCACGTTCCGGATCCAGTCCACCTATTTCGACATGCGGCTCGAGAACGAGATCTACTTCCGCGCCGATACCTTCACCAACGTCAACCTCGATCCGACGCGCCGCCGCGGCATCGAGACGATCGCGAGCTGGGCGGTGTCTGACGTGCTCCGCCTGCGCGGCAACCTGACCTACACCGACGCCGAGTTCCGCGAAGGGGCGTTCGCCGGCAACGCGGTGCCGCTCGTCTCGCCCTGGACCGGCGTCGTCGGGATGTCCTGGGACATCGTCGACAAGCGGCTCGTTTTCGACGCCGCCGTCAACTACGTCGGCGACCGGCGCATGGACAACGATTTCGCGAACTTCCAGCCGACGATACCTTGGCACACGACGGTCGACGTGCGGCTTGGCGGCGTGCTCGACCGGTTCCACTGGTCGGCTGCCGTTCATAACCTCTTCGACAGCGACTATTTCGACTATGCGGTCGCCAGCGCCTTCGCGACCGGCCGCTACAACGCCTATCCGCAGCCGGGACGGACCTTCATGATCAAGGCCGGAACCACATGGTGAGCCTGGAAGCGGCGCACCGGGTGCGACGGCGGACCGGGCTCCGCCTCGGGCTGAGGCTCGGCCGCGGCCTGTTGCTCGGCCTCGGGCTCGACGGTGGCGCGGCGGCCCGGCCTCCGGACCGCATCGTCTCGCTCAACCTCTGCACCGACCAGATCCTGCTCGACCTCGTGCCGCGCGAGCGGATCGCGGGCCTGAGCGAGCTCGTCGCCGATCCCACGCTCTCCGGCCGCGCCGACGCCGCGCGCGGCATCCCGCTCCTGCGCGGCCACGCCGAGGAGGTGCTGGCGCGGGCGCCCGACGTGGTGATCGCCGGCGACACCTCGACGCCCGCGACTCTCGATCTCCTCGAGCGGTTGGGAGTGAGGGTGGTGCGGGTGCCGACCGCCATGGACTTCGACGGCGTCCGCGCCATGATCCGCGCCGTCGCCGCGGCGGCCGGGGCGGAGGCCCGAGGCGCGGCGATGGTCGCCCGCTTCGACGCCCGCCTCGCCACGCTTGCCCCCCGCACCGCGTCCGGTGGCCCGCCGCCGAGCGTCGTCGTCTACCAGTTGAACAGCCTCGCCTCAGGCGCCGGCACCATGCTCGACGCCATCGTGCGCGCCGCGGGTCTGCGCAACGCCGCGCACGAGCTGCCGCTCGGTCCCGCCGGGCGGCTGCCGCTCGAGACGCTGGCGCTCGACGCGCCGGACATGATCGTCGTCACCGCCCTTCCCGACGCCTATCGCACCACCACCGCCGACAACCTGCGCCACCCGGCTTTCCGCGCGCTGCTCGCGCGCCGGCGGAGCGTCATGCTGCCGATGCCGCTGTGGATGTGCGGCACTCCCGACGTGCTCGACGCCGTCGAGCGGCTGGTGGCGGCGCACAGGTTTCCGCTGGCGCTGCGCGAGGGCGGGCGATGAGCCCCGGGCGGCCGGGAGCGGGGACCCGCGGCCCGCAGGACGGCGGCGCCCGCACCACCATCGTGCTCGCACTCGTCGCGCTCTCGGCCTTCGCCGCCTCGCTGCTGACCGGGCCGGCGGGCGTCGGTCTGCCGGCGGCGGCGGGCAAGGCCGGAGACGGCGCCGAGGTCGCCCGCCTCGTGCTGCTCGAGATCCGCCTGCCGCGCGCGGTGCTCGGCTTCCTCGTCGGCGCCGCACTCGGCCTCTCGGGCGCGGTGCTGCAGGGCTACCTCCGCAATCCGCTCGCCGAGCCGGGCCTGCTCGGCGTCTCGGGCGGCGCCTCGCTCGGCGCCGTGGTCGCGATCCACTCCGGCGCCTCGGCGCTGTTCGCGCTCGCCCTGCCGCTCGGCGGCCTCCTCGGCGCGGCGGCGGCGACGCTCGCCGTGGTGCGGCTCGCCGGCGAGCGCAGCGGCACCCTGAGCCTGATCCTCGCCGGCGTCGCCATCTCGAGCCTGACCGGCGCCTTGACCTCGCTCGCCCTGAACCTCGCGCCCAATCCCTTCGCCTCGGTCGAGATCCTCTACTGGCTGATGGGCTCTTTGACCGACCGCAGCCTGCTCCATGTCTGGCTGGCCGCGCCCTTGATCGCGCTCGGCGCGGCGATCCTGCTCACCACCGCCCGCGATCTCGACGCGCTCACGCTCGGCGACGAGGCGGCCGAGAACCTCGGCACCGACCTCGATCGGCTCCGCTCCACGATCGTCGCCGGCACCGCGATCGCGGTCGGCGCGGCGACGGCGGTCGCCGGCGCCATCGGCTTCGTCGGCCTCGTCGTGCCGCATCTCGTGCGGCCTTATACCACGCGCGAGCCGGGGCGGCTGCTGTGGCCGTCGATGTTCGGCGGCGCGGCGCTGGTGCTCCTGGCCGACGTGCTGCTGCGGCTCCTCTCGCCCGCGGGCGACCTGCGACTAGGCGTCGTCACCGCCATCCTCGGCGCGCCGTTCTTCCTCTGGCTGGTGCTCGAGACGCGGCGGGAGCTGGTGCCGTGAGGGGCGGATCATGAGGCTCGAGATCCACGACCTCGGCGTCGCCATCGACGGCCGCACGGTGCTCGACGGGATCACCCTCGCGGTCGCGCCCGGCGAGGTGGTGGCGGTGGCGGGCCCCAATGGTGCCGGCAAGTCGACCCTGCTCCGCGCCCTCGCCGGCGTCGGCGCGCGCTCCGGAGTGACCGGGCGTGGCCGGGTGCTGCTCGACGGCCGGCCGGTCACGGAGCTCGACCGCCGGGCGCGCGGGCGGGCGATCGCCTACCTGCCGCAGGACCGGACGGTGCACTGGCCGCTCGACGTCGCCCGCGTGGTGGCGCTCGGCCGCCTGCCGCACGGCTCCGGCACGCGCGCCTCGGACGAGGACGAACGCGCGATCGCCGGCGCCTTGGCCGCCATGGACGTCGCCGGGCTCGCCGCGCGTCCGGTGTCGCGGCTGTCGGGCGGCGAGCGGGCGCGCGTGCTCGTCGCGCGGATGCTGGCGCAGGAGGCCCGGATCCTGATCGCCGACGAGCCCACGGCGGGGCTCGATCCGGCGCACGCGCTCGACCTCTTCCACCATTTCCGCCGCCTCGCGGCCGACGGGCGCTCGGTCGTCGTCGCGCTGCATGACCTGACGCTCGCGCGCCGCTTCTGCGAGCGGATGGTGCTGCTGAAGGACGGCGCGGCGCGCGCGGTTGGTCCGCCGTCGGAGGTCCTGACCGCGGCCACGCTGGCCGAGGTGTACGGCATCCGCGCGGTGATCGGCGAGATCGACGGATTCCCGGTGATCGTCGCCGGGGATGCGCTGCGAGGCCCGAATTCCGCGCTCTGCGTCCCGCGCGAAGATC
>JAKAML010000056.1 GCA_021812845.1 Pseudomonadota bacterium | reverse complement strand
GGTCGGCTCGATCAGGTGTACGTGGGCGAAGCGTGTCTCGCGAACGATCATGTCCGGTCGCCGTAAGCTGGCGTGGCGGCGCAGGGGCCGGTGCGGGCGGCTATCGGCTCGACCATCGGACCGGCCGCTGGCGAGCGACATCGCATTCGGGCACGTCCGATCGTGGTCTGGTCGCATTCCTGGCCTCCGTGCAGGGCCGGCGCGTCAGCCGGTGCTGTCTGCCGGAACGAGCGTAGCAGAGGGCATCGTGGCGCCTCACAGCTACTTGTGGTGATGACCGCCACTAGAAAGACGGTGCGCCGTGGGCCCGGGCCCTACGTCTCGCCGGCGTGTGCGCCACGCTCGGACACGTCGCGCGCCGGTCGCCGAGCGGCGCGGCGGCGGTGCTGGTCCGGCAGGCGCGACCTGATCGCCGTCGTTCGGAGTAGGACCAAGGTCTCGGCCCAGCATCGGACTTTTTCGGCGGATGCGTCCGATGGTGGTCCGAAGCGAAGGTCGGAAAGTTACGCTAACACTTAACCGACACACTCCGCCGGCCAACGGTGGGAATGCGGAACTTGGAACCGCCGCGGTCTCCGTCAAGGTTCAGGTCCGCCGTCGAGAAGAACACGAGGTCCGTCAGCACGTGGGCCGGAAGCCGTCGAAGCCGGGGGAATCGGATCCCGGAGGGTACATCGAGACGAAGAGCAGGGAGCACGGATCCGTCCGCGCATCAACCGCCGGCGGCACGGGGTGCTTGCGCGTGCCGGGATTATTCAGTGCAGGGGGGACGTCGTGCCGGTCCAGGCCGCGCGACGGCAGAGGTGACAGACTCTCGATCAATCCTCAGGAATGGGTGGAAATGCGATGTCTGCGTACTCCCTCGCCTCCGATTTTTCGACCATGCGCCGCGCCTCGAGCGAGCGGCGCCCCCCTCCGGCCGGCGATGCCGGCTCGGAAGACGAGATCGACGCCGAGCCCGGCGGGCCGGCGGTGCTGCTGATCGAGGGTCGGCCCCTGATCCGGGACTGCCTCGCCCGCTGCATCAGGCGAGGTTCCGACGTCGAGGTCAGGACTATCGCCCGGCTCGAGATGTGTGCCGAGGCCATCGAGGACGGGCGCGTATCCCTCGCCATGCTGGTGGTCGAGAGCCCCGCGGATGCCGATCACAACCTGAGGCTCGTCGCACGTCTGCGCGAGATCACCGGCAACATGCCGATCATCGTCGTGTGCGACGGCGAGGATCTGAGCTGCATCGTGCGTGTCATGAAGGCCGGCGTGCGCGGCTACATCTCGACCGACATGGCGCTCGACGTGGCGATCGAGGCGATCCGCCTGGTCCAGGCCGGCGGCCAGTTCCTGCCGGCGAAAAGCGTGCTCGAGGAAGGATCCGCGGCGGCGGCGCCCGTGGTCGCCGGCGAGATCCCGAGCGGGCTCAACGGCATCTTCACGACCCGGCAGGCCGCGGTCGTCGAGGCATTGAGGAAGGGCATGGCCAACAAGATCATCGCCTACGAGCTCAACATGCAGGAAAGCACCGTCAAGGTGCACGTCCGCAACATCATGAAGAAGCTCAAGGCGCGCAACCGGACCGAGGTCGCCTACCTCGCCAACCAGCTCCTGGACTGAGCCGCGACGGGCGCGGCCCGTGTCGTCGCGACGCTGTCGCCGGTCACGGAGGACAAGCGGCAAGGATCGGCACCGGTACCCGCATCTCCGCGTGACGGGGCGAGATCTCGGCGCGGCCGGGATCAGCCCAGGGTGAGCGCGAGGCCGAGGGTGGCGGCGGGCAGCAGCGCCAGTGTGCGCATCAGAAGCGGGGTCGCGAGGCCTGGCCGAAGCGCCTCGAGCCGCGAGGCGACATAGGCCAGGGAGGCCAGCTCGCCCGCCACACCGGCGGCGGCGACGGCAGCGATGCCGTAGCCGTGGGCGGCGGCAACCAGGGCCGGCGCGAGGGCCGTGGCGCGGATCAGCCCGGCGCCGAGGAACGGCTTCGTCTCGCCGAGCGCCATCAACGCCATGCCGGGCACGGCCTGCAGCATCCGGAGGCCCCACATGGCGGCAAGCCAGCCGATGACGGTGCCAAGGCCGGTGTAGTTGGGCCCGAACGCCAGGGGCAGGATGATGCCGCCGGCGGCGAGAAACAGCGCGAGATAGGCGGCGGCGGTGGCGGCCGTGAGGTCGGCGAGGCGGGTGAAGCGGCGCCGGAACCGTGCGGCGTCGTCGCGCGCCGAGGCGAGCAGCGGCAGCATGAGCGCGTGGCCGACCTTGGCCGCGACGAGCCCCGGCACCATGGTGACCATGAACGCGGCCGAATAGGCGGCAAGATCCTCCATGCCGAGCAGCCGGCCGACGATGATGCGGTCGCCCTGGTAGACGGCGACGAGGGGAAATGCGCTGAGCCAGATCGGCCAGCCGAAGGCGACGAAGCGCGACAGCAGCGGGCCGTCGAAGGCGAGCCGGTAGCGCCGCTCGGCGACGAGATGCGACACGGCGACGGCGGCCGCCGCCTGCAGCAGCGACAGCCAGAGGGCGACGGCGTAGCCGCCGGGGTGGGCGAGCAGCGGCAGCGTCGCGACGAGCGCCACCGCCTGGGGCAGAACCTCGACGAGGAGCTGGGGGCGGTTGTCGAGGCGGCGCTGGGCGCGGCGGTAGTCGAGATGGAGGAAGCCCTTGGCGAGGGGCACCAGCGCGACGAGGCCGAGCGCCCAGGCGGCATCGGGGATGCCGAAGAATCGTGCGGCCGGTGCGGCGGCCAGGACGACGAGGAGCGCCGACAGCACGCCGCGGGCGAGAAGGGTGGTGTGCGCCGTGGCGACGAAGCGCGGGTCGTCGCCATCGGCGGCCTGCACGATCAGCCGGTCGGTGCCGAGGTCCGACAGGGTCTCGACGAGCTGCAGCAGGAGGGTGATGGTCGCGGCGATGCCGAAGTCGCCCTTGGACAGCGCATGTCCGATCAGCGCGTTGCGCAGGAACGAGAAGCCCTGCGCGGCGGCGTAGCCGGCGAACAGGAGACCGCCCTGGCTGACGACGCGGCGACGGAGCGACGGCGGGTGTGACGCCGTGCCCGCAGCGTGGGGAGACGCGGTGGCGGCGTTGGCGCTCATCCCGCGACCTCCGCCGTCGCGGGAGGCGGAGTGGCGACCGCGGCAGGCTCCGAGGCGGATGTAGCCATGGCCAGAGCCGTGTCGCGCCGCGTCCAGCCGGCGGCCGAAGGCAGGCGACGCGACAGCTTGCGGTACGGCGCCTCCGCGAGCCGGCCGGTGATGCGGCCGAGCGTATCGCCGGAAAGCCGCAACAGGCTGCATGTCGTCTGCATCCAGCGCGGGGCAAGCGCGCGCGACCACTTGTCCCGGAAGCGCGCTTCCATGTCGTCGAAGGCGAGGTTCTTGGTGCCGCCGGACAGGTGCAGCAGGTGGAAGTCGACGACGTAGGCCGAATGGCCCATGACGTCGGCGTTGAGGCAGATGTCGGCGCCGTAGAAGTGGAACCCCGACAGGTCGACGGAGAAGCCGACGCGAGCGTCGCGGCGGACAATGATGAAGTTCTCGTCGAGGCTCATGACGCGGGCGGGGAGATGGCCGACGTGCTGGTCGGCGCCGTGGGGGTCGGTGATGCGGACGGCGAGTGAGCCGGGGCTGACGCCGCCGGCGTTGCCGGCCAGCGCCCAGGCGGGATCGAGGCGGTCGAGCGCGGCGAGGCGGGCGACGAGCGTGTCGTGCGTGTCGGTGAGGAGCCGCACGTCCTGGTGGCAGAGGACGACGTGGCGGCCGCGGGCGGCGACAAGCAGGGCATTGAGGCCGCGGTAGGCGCAGGTCTGCCCGGTTCCGGTGTTGTCGATGTAGAGGTACTCGGTGCCGGGCGCCTCGAAGCCGCCGGCCCTGAACGAGGCGCGCATCTGATCGTACTGGGCGCGGTCATTGACCAACGTGCAGATCGAGAAACTGAGATCGCCGGCGGCGGCCGTCTGTCCGTCGGGACGGCAGATCGCCGGCGGCCGCATGGACCGGGGGTGCTCGATGGTGCGCGGCATGTCAGGACCTCGGCAGGGAGCCGGCGAAGGAGCCGGACGTGAGTGCGGGGGACGACGGTACCCCGTATCCGCGCCGCCACTCGGCGCGCCGCGACCAGATTTCGCGCCAGGCCGCGGCCTCCGCGCGGTGCGCGGGCCGGCCGGTCGCCGCGGCGCGGAGCGTATGGACGACGAGGCGGGACAACGGCCACAGCGCATGGAGCGCGAGGCCGAGGGCGCGGGTCGCGGGCGGGAAGTGGCGGTCGATCAGGCTCGCCTTGGCAGCGAGAAGCCGCGTCATCTTGCCGGTGCGCGCCGTCTCGGACGCGCCGCCGAGATGGACGATGGTGGCATCGGGGGTGACCGCGGGATGGGCACCGAGGGCGCGGGCACGGAGGCAGAGGTCGGCCTCCTCGCCATACATGAAGAACAGCGGATCGAAGCCGCCGAGCCGGTCCCAGGTGTCGCGGCCGATCATCAGGAAGCAGCCCGAGACGATGTCGACCGCGCACTCCCTGTCGCGCCGGTAGCCGCCGAGCGCCTCGCCGTTGAACAGCGTCGTGCGCGGGAAGAGGCCGGTCAGGCCCGTGGCGCGGCAGAGGAGGTTCCAGGGCGTCATGCGGCCCCAGCAGGACGCCGGGTTCAGTCGGCCGTCGGCGAAGAGCGTGCGACCGCCCCAGATCAGCGCCTCGGGCCGGGCGAGGGCGAAGGCGTAGAGGCGATCGACGGCGCGGTCGAGGACGAGGGTGTCGGGGTTGAGGAGCAGGAGGAAGCGGCCGCGGGCCTCGCGCGCCGCGAGGGTGTTGCCGGCGGCGAAGCCGACGTTGCGGTCGAGCGCGATCAGGCGGACGGAGGGGAATGCCGACCCTATCGCGGCGGCCGAGCCATCCGTGGAGGCGTTGTCGACGACGATGATTTCGGTCGTGAGGGAGGGCGTCTCGGCGAGCGCGGAGGCGATCGCAGCGCAGGTCAGCTCGCGCGTGTTGAAGCTCACGACCAGGATCGAGACGTCGATCGGTTGATCCCGGGTCATGGTGGTCTCGGGGTTCCTGGCGCAACGGAGCTCGGCGCGCCGGCGACCCCGCCGCGCCCGTCGTCCGACCCTAAAGGTCGGCGGCTAAAGGGCCGTTAAGGTGCCGCGCCGGGCCCAGCCCTCAATCGAAGATTAACGCCGCGCGGCGATGATCGGGCGCGACGTGACGGCAGGCGGGAGCGGGCGGATGATACCGGTGAGTGCAGGCGAGCGGCAGTCGTTCGACGGGATCGTGTGCATCGGCGGCGAGGACTGGTGGTACCACAACCGCGGCCACTTCGATTTCCAGATCATGCGGCGGCTGGCACGGCGGATGCCAGTGCTGTTCGTCAACTCGATCGCGGTCCGGATGCCGAGCGTGACCGGCGACAAATTGTTCGCCGAGCGCATCCAGAGGAAGCTCAAGAGCCTCGCGCGCGGCGTCGTCAACGTCGAGAACGGGTTCTGGGTGTTCTCGCCGGTGTCGGTGCCGGGCGCGACGGGTCAGAAGCTGACGGGCTGGGCGCTGGCGCCGCAGATCCGGCTCGCGGCGCAGCGCGCGGGCATTCGGCGGCCGCTGCTGTGGGTGCACTGCCCGGCCGGCGAGGCGCTGGTCGGCACGCTCGGCGAGGCGGCGGTCGTGATGCAGCGGACCGACCGCTTCGAGGCGTTTCCCGAGGGTGATCCGGCATCGCTCTGCGGCCAGATCGGACGCTTGAAGGCGGCGGCCGATCTCGTCGTCTATGCGGCGCCGCATCTGATGGCCGAGGAGGCGGGCGAGGTGCAGCGGCAGCTCCTCGTCACGCACGGGGTGGAGCTCGAGGCGTTCGTCAAGGCGGGGCGCGACCCCGGCCGCGGTCCCGGCGACGTGTCGTTCCTGAAGCGGCCGCGAGTCGGGTTCATCGGCGGGATCGACGCCCACACCTTCGATCCGGAGCTGTTCCTCGCGGTGGCCAGGACGCTCGCGGACGTGCAGTTCGTGATGATCGGCGGCTCGTCGCTGCCCGACGGCTGGTGCACGCTCGACAACGTCAAGTTCACCGGCCGCAAGCCCTACGAGACGATCGCCCGCTACATGGCGGCGATGGACGTGCTCGTCATGCCGTGGAACCGCAGCGAGTGGATCAAGGCGTGCAACCCGGTCAAGCTCAAGGAATACCTCGCGGTCGGCCGGCCGGTGGTGACGACGGACTTCGCCGCCCTCGACGGGTGGCGCGATCTCGTGCGGGTGGCGGAGGGGCCGGAGGCGTTCGCGGCCGAGATCCGGGCGGCGCTCAGGGAGCCGTTCGACGCCGAGGCGGCGCGGGCGCGCGTCGCGCCGGAGAGCTGGGACGTCAAGGCGGAGCTGGTGCGCGACGCGATCCTCGGTCTCGGGCTGCGCTACGATGGGATCGTTCCCGTGGCGCATGACGGCGCGCAGACGGCGGCCTGACCCGTCCCGCAGGCAATCACCTTCTCATCGCGGCGCATCGAGCATCCGTCCGTAGGGCAGGCCGGGGTGGACGAACACGCCCTCGTGGGTCGGGCCGCGGGCGCCGGGCAGAGCGGGCCGCCGAGGGTGGCCGGGCTCGCGGCGAGCGCTTGCCGTGGCGAGGGCGGGGGCGGCGGCGCGGCGCGGATCGGCCAGCGCGCCACCGAGGCCGAGGAAGAAGAAGAAATAGGCGTAGAGCACGTTCCAGTAGTGCACCGTCGCGCCGATCAGGCATAGCGCGATGAGCGACATCATCCAGCCGAGCATGAGGCGGCGGACGCGCAGGTCGGCGTGGCGCCGGGAGCGCTTCACCACGGCGCGCGCGAGCAGAAGGATGGCGAGCGCGAGCACGAGGAACGAGGGGATGCCCTGGCGCATGGTGACGACGAGCCAGAACGCATCGACCGTCGAAGACACCATCCACCACGGCCGCTCCCATTCGGCGAGCCCGATGCCGGTCCACGGGTTGGCCCACACGTTCGACATGCCGTGCTCCCAGATCTGGAGGCGGTAGAAGCCGGTCCAGCTGTCGAACGTCATGCCGGTGGCGATGAAGGCGATCGGCGTGCGGTTGGAGAACATCGAGAAGCCGATGTAGAGCCCGGTCAGTGCGGTCAGCGTCAGCGTGGTGCGCGAGGGCAGGGTCCGGGTCGTGGTCTCCCAGATGATCATGGCGATCTGCAGCCCGAGACACAGGAGCGGCGCCGAGGAGAGGCCGAGCGACGTGGCGAAGAGCAGGAACACCGTGGTCCTGCGCTGGGCGAACCGGCGCTTCTCTGCGTAGACGAAAAGCGCCAGCATCGCCGCGCAGAAGGTGCCGTAGTGGATCGGGTGATCGAAGGTGCCGTAGGCGCGGGTGAGGCCGGCGCGGGTCTCGACGCCGGTCGGATGGACGTAGCCGGTGACGGCGGCGAGGAGATCGTGGGTGAAGAGCTGACCGAAGAGTGTTTCGGGGAGCGCGATCAGTGCGGCGGCAAAGATGGTCCAGAACAGGGCGCGGAGCGTGGCCACCATGCCGGCCTGGTCGCGGACCCAGGCGCGGGCCACGAGGTAGCCGCCGAGGCTCTCGAGGGCGAGCGAGCCGCCGTAGACGAAGCCCTCCTGGCCGCCAGCGTGATAGACGAAGACGCCGGTCGTCATCAC
>JAKAML010000055.1 GCA_021812845.1 Pseudomonadota bacterium | reverse complement strand
CACTTTGACTGTCCAGAATCGCGGCCGTGGGCCGGCTGCGCTTGGCGTGGGTGCGCCGCACGAGCGTGCGCAAGGCGTCGTTGAGGACGGCCCACTGGTGGTTGAGCGTCCATTGCCGGAAGACATGATAGACGGTTTTCCACGGGGGAAAGTCGGTGGGCAGATACCGCCACGGGCAGCCACATTTGACGACATAGAGGATGGCATCCAGGATGCGCCGCCGATCGGTGGGTGGGCGTCCGCGTTTGGCGGGTGTGGGGAGCATCAGTTTGAGGTAAGCCCATTGGGCGTCGGTAAGGTTGGTGTCGTAAGTAGCGATTTTCATCGCCTCACTGGCGCTACCGCGAATTGCTTCCCATCCCGCCGAAGGCCCAGCTCCCTCATCTTCACGTCGGCTGGTCACCGCTCACGGAGACGGTCGCTCTCGCCCGCCACCTCGACGACCACGAGCGCGGCCTGTTCGGCATCGACCGGCTCAACGTGCCGCGCTCCGACATTCCGGCCGTCACCCACGTCGACCATTCGGCGCGCATCCAGACCGTGCATCGCGAGACCAACCCGCGCTACCATGCGTTGCTGAGCCGCTTCAAGGAGCGGACGGGCTGCTCGGTCCTGGTCAACACGAGCTTCAACGTTCGCGGCGAGCCGATCGTCGCGACGCCGGAGGACGCCTTCCGCTGCTTCATGGGAACGGCGATGGAGACGCTGGCGATCGGCAACTGCCTGCTGGCCAAGGACGCGCAGGATCCCGGGCTCGCGCGGGACTACACCTCGGCGTTCGCACCGGACTGACGGAGGAGACGGACCACGGGCATCGTGCCGGTTGCATGGTGAACCTGCCGCGGATTGACGGCGCGCGAGGTAATGCGCCGTCTATGATGGCCGCGCCGGTCCACAATCTCTCGTGATAAACCGGCTTGCCCTCCGAGAATTTACTTGGCTTACATGCGGCGGGAGTCCCTCTCCGACGAGGGATCGAACCGACTGGGGGGATGGCACATGACCTCGATGATCATCTGGATGCTCGGCATCGCGCTCGGCATCGCCATTCTGGTGCTGTCGGCGGCTGCGGGCCAGCCGCTGCTGCACATGGCGGCGTCGGCGTTCATCAGCCTGGTCATCGCCTTGCTCGCCATCCGCGAGAACCGGACCCTGACCGCCGCCGGCGCCGCCAAGGCCACGGTCGCCTCGTCGACCGCGCGCCACATGGGCTTCGTCTGGGTCTGGGGCGCGCTGTCGCTGCTCGTGACCTACTACTTCATCCTCAAGTGGCACGAGTGGCTGCACTTCTTCTCCGCCTTCGCCATCGCCGGCGCCCTGTGCCTCTTCATCTCGAACACGCTCGATCGCGACACGCTCGCCGGCCGCGAGGACGAGACCATGATGACCGTCGCCCGCTACCTGACGATCGTGCAGCTCGTCGGCATGGTCGCCACCGTCATCGGCCTGATCGTCGACGGCAAGATGACGCGCTTTCTCACGCCGCGGTTCACCGACTGGGCGGCGAACAACATCTTCTTCTTCGGCGCGGTCGCGCTGGCTGCGATCAGCCTCAATGCGCTGAGGACGAGCAAGCCGACACCATGAGATCGCGCGGCGAGACAACGCGTTCGGAGGCGCGATGATCCTTCAGAAGTTGATGCCGTGGCTGGTCGGCCTGCTGCTGTCGAGCGCGGTCGCCATGCGGTGGGCTGCGGCACTGGACGCGCGCGAGACGTCGCTCTGGGTGGCGCTGGCCTTCGTCGGGATCGTCGTCGGCGTGGCTGCGCTGATCAACAGCCAGGCCCTGCGCGACCCGGGTCAGGAGGGCCGCGTGCAGTTCCATATGCTGAGGCGCAATACGCGGCTCGTGGCGCTGATCTATGCCTGGGGCGCGGCGGCGATGCTGGCGGTCTACGTGTTCGGCGCCCTCAACTGGCGGCACGGCTGGCAGTACGGCGCGGCGATGGCGCTCGTGGCCGCGGCCCTGCACGTCTACGTCAAGCGGATGGAGCGGCCGGGCAATCCCTTCGACACGGCGGAGTACTTCGGCCGCATCGTGCCGCTGACCTTGCTCCACGCGGCGGCGGTCGCGGTCGGCCTCGTCTACCTCGTCGGCTCGGGCAAGCTCGCGACGGCGCGCGGTGACTGGGCCGCCAACCACATCTTCCTCGCCGGCGGCATCGGCATCGTGCTGCTGGCCGTGCTGACGTCGTTCGTGCACGTCAGGCTGACGCCCGCCAACCCGCCGCTTCGCTGATTGCGGCGGACGGCGGGATGGCGGGATGGCGTGCCTCCCGCCGGCGCCGCGCTCTCTCAGCGGTGCTTGAACTGGGCCTTCCGCTTCTCGGCAAAGGCGGCCATGCCTTCCTTCTGGTCTTCGGTCGCGAACATGGCGTGGAACACGCGCCGCTCGAACCGGATGCCTTCCGAGAGCGTCGTCTCGTAGGCGCGATTGACCGTCTCCTTGGTCATGATGACGGCGGGCAGAGACTTCGCCGCGATGCTGTCGGCCGCTTTCATGGCTTCCGCGACGAGCTCCGCCGCCGGCACCACGCGCGAGACGAGCCCCGCGCGCTCGGCCTCGGCCGCGTCCATCATCCGCCCCGTGAGGCACATCTCCATCGCCTTCGACTTGCCGACGAAGCGCGTCAGCCGCTGCGTGCCGCCGGCGCCCGGCATGATGCCGAGATTGATCTCAGGCTGGCCGAACTTCGCGGTGTCGGCGGCGATGATGAAGTCGCACATCATGGCGAGCTCGCAGCCGCCGCCCAAGGCAAAGCCCGCCACGGCCGCGATCACCGGCTTCCTGCTCCTCGTGATCCGCTCCCAAGACGAGATGAAGTCCTCGGCGTAGACTTGCTGGTAGGTCTTCGACTGCATCTCCTTGATGTCGGCGCCGGCGGCGAACGCCTTCTCGGAACCGGTGATGACGACGCAGCCGATGTTGGGGTCGGCCTCGAAGCCGTCGAGCGCCTGGTTCAGCTCGGCGACGAGCGCGTTGTTCAAGGCGTTGAGCGCCTGCGGACGGTTGAGCGTGACCACGCCGACGCGGCCCTTGGTGTCGACGATGATGTTCTGGAAGGTCATGACTTTATCCCCTGTATCCCCTGTCGTTCGGCTGGCGCGGTCATGACCGATGAAGCCATGCAGGCAGCAGCAGTTGTGCGAGTCGGCATCCGGTCGGCCTCTTGCCGGGTAGCTACAGATCCTCGATGCGGTCGAGGTTTTTCTCCGTGACCGACCCTGCTCATCAGTGACGCCGCAACCCGGGCCAGGGTGGCAGCGGCAATGACGGACGTCCTCGTCACCATGCGCATCACCTTTGACAGCTCGGACAATGGAACGTCGAGCGGCCGGCCTGGATTGTGCGCCGCACAATGCCCTTG
Source organism: Pseudomonadota bacterium (assembly GCA_021812845.1). Taxonomy (GTDB): domain Bacteria; phylum Pseudomonadota; class Alphaproteobacteria; order Rhizobiales; family Hyphomicrobiaceae; genus JAKAML01. Next base: position 4,288 of record JAKAML010000055.1, on the reverse strand, counting down.
CAGCCATCGCGAAGGCAAGGCTCGCCGTCGCGGTCATAGACCAAAAACTGATGCTGGAAGTAGCCGAGCGCCCCATCCGCCTGTTTGTAGTCGCGCAACGTCGAGCCCCCGGCATCGATCGCCGCCGTGAGCACCGCACGGATCGCCGGCACGAGCCGCTCGGCGCGGTCCGTCGGTCTGCCCCCGTTGCGCGCAAGGCACGACGCGGCGCGGTGCGGCGAGATCCCGGCCCGGTGCAACGCCTCCGCCACGTAGATGTTGCCGAGCCCGGCGACGATGCGCTGGTCGAGCAGGAATGCCTTGAGGTCCGAGCGCCGGCCCGCGGCCCGCGCCGCGAGGTAGGCCGCGTCGAGAGCGTTGCCGAGCGGCTCGACACCGAGCCCGCGCAGCAGCGGGTGCGCGTCGAGCAGGGCGGTGGGAACGAGCAGCATGAACCCGAACCGGCGCGGATCGTTGTAGGTGATCGTCGCCCCGCCCTCCAGGTGCAGCACGACGTGGTCGTGCGCCGCCGCGCCGCCCGTCGCGTGGACGAACCTGCCGTGTCGGACACCCGCGACCGTGAACCGCCCGCTCATGCCGAGGTGCATGAGCAGCGTCTCGCCGCTGTCGAGGCCGGCCAAGAGATACTTGGCGCGGCGGCCGAGCGAGACGACACGGCGGCCCGCGAGCCGGGTGGCGAAGCGATCCGGCAGCGGGAAGCGGAGGTCGGGGCGGCGCTGCTCGACGCGCCGGATGCGCGCCCCGGCGAGTGCCGGCTCGAGCCCCCGCCGCACCGTCTCCACCTCCGGCAGCTCCGGCATCGCCGCGTCACGCTCCCGTGTCGGCGACGAGCCCCGCCGCCGCAATTCCCGCCACGCAGCAGGCCTCGTCGTTCTCCGACGTGTCGCCCGAGATGCCGACGGCGCCGAGGAGCGCGCCCGCACCGTCGCGGATCAAGACGCCGCCGGGGACGGGGACCACGCGCCCGCCGGTGATGTGGCTCATCGCGGCGACGAAGTACGCCTGCTTCTCGGCCCGCTCCATGATGAGGCGCGACGACATCCCGAGCGCAACTGCGCCGTAGGCCTTGCCGTGCGCCACGTCGAAACGATGCAGGCTCGTGCCGTCCTCGCTGGCCGCCGCGCGAATGGCGCCGCGCGCGTCGATGACGACGACGGCGAGCGGCTTCATCGCGCGGGCGCGGGCGAGGCGGAGCGCCTCCTGCACGACGATCTGGGCTGACGCGAGCTGCATCGAACGAGGGTCCTCGGGTGCGGCAAATGCGGAAAACAGGCCATTTGCCGCAACTTTGCGGCGCTGGTGTTGTGGCACAGCCCTTCGCACTTCGCTATGGTCGCGCGCATGATCGAGCACAAATCCACCGGTGGCACGGCGAGTTTCGGGTTCCGCGAGGTGCCGGAGAGCGAGCGTCAGCGCCTCGTCAACGAGGTGTTTTCGCGCTCGGCCGAGCGCTACGACCTGATGAACGACCTGATGTCGGGGGGGCTCCACCGGCTGTGGAAGGCCGACCTGATCTCCATGCTCGCGCCGCCGCGGGGCGAGCGTCCGTTCCATCTGATCGACGTCGCGGGCGGCACCGGCGACGTCGCCCTGCGGTTCGCGACCGCCGGCGGGCCCAACACGCGGGCGACGATCTGCGACATCAGCCCGGAGATGCTGGCGGTCGGCCGGCGGCGGGTGGCCGATGCCGGTCTCGCCGACCGCATCGCGCTCGTCGAGGGCAATGCCGAGGAGCTGCCGTTCGCGGACCGCACCTTCGACGCCTACACGATTGCCTTCGGCATTCGCAACGTCACCCGCATCGACAAGGCGCTGGCCGAGGCGCATCGCGTGCTGCGGATCGGCGGCCGGCTTCTGGTGCTCGAGTTCTCCGAGGTGCAGGTGCCCATCCTCGACCGGCTCTACGATTTCCATTCGTTCGAGATCATCCCTCGCCTCGGCGAGGCGGTCGCGGGCGATCGCGCGTCCTACCGGTATCTGGTCGAGAGCATCCGCCGCTTCCCGCGCCAGGAGGCGTTCGCAAGGATGATCGGGGCCGCCGGCTTCGACCGCGTCGGCTGGCGCAACCTCACCGGCGGGGTCGCCGCCATCCATTCGGCATGGAAGCTCTGACAACTCTGGACACTGAGAAGCCGCGCAAATCCCGCTCCGGTGGAGAAAATTGCTGCTTTTCAGCACCACTTGTCCCGAACTTTGAAATGGTTTGCACCGTCGGCAGTATTGACACTTGCGCGGAATGGCCGAATTACCTCCTTTTCAATCGAAATTTCCAACCGAGCCAGGAGAAGACAATGGCACTGAAACCCAAAGCCGCGGCCAAGGCCGCTCCGTCCGTCAACACCGTGACGCTCCGCCATCTGGCGACCGCGCTCGCGGAGTCGAACGAGCTGCCGAAAAAGCAGGTCAACTCGATGATGGACGAGCTCGTCACCATGATGACGAAGCACCTCAAGAAGGGCGACCGCATCCGCATGTCGGGCCTCGGCATCCTGCAGGTCAGGAAGCGCCCGGCGCGCATGGGCCGCAATCCGGCCACCGGCGAGGCGATCAAGATCAAGGCCAGCAAGAAGGTCGCGTTCCGCGCCGCCAAGGAATTGAAGGAAGCGATCTGATTTCGCCTTCCCCGCGAATTGAAAAGCGACCCGGCAATCCTGCCGGGTCGTTTTTCGTTTCGATCCGGCGCCGACCAGGCCGGCAATTCCCGCGCTTCGGTTCGGATCCGGCCGCGGCGCGCGGCGACGGAGTGGCGCCGGAGTTCCGTCGTCACGTCCGAGCTGCTAAGCACGACCTGCGAACGATCTTGACCGGGCGGCCTCCGGGCGCAATCTCCGACTTCGATCTGGACCCCTGAGGCCGATGGCAAGCGCACTCCTCAACCTGGCGAGACTGGTGCGATCCGGACTGGTGCTGGCCCAGCACGGCGTGCGGCTGGTGCCCGACGGCGTGACGCCGCCCGCTCCGCTCAAGCTGGCGCTTCTGCTGACCTGGCCGATCCGCGTCGTGACGGCACCGTTCCGCTGGGGCCGCGACCCGCAGACGCGGATCGCCTCGGCCCTCGTCGCGCTCGGCCCGAGCTACATCAAGCTCGGCCAGTTTCTCGCCACTCGCGCCGACATCATCGGCCCGCGGCTCGCCAGGGAGCTGTCCCTGCTCCAGGACCGGCTGCCGCCGTTCTCGCAGCAGGAGGCCCGGCGCGCGGTCGCGGAAAGCCTCGGCGGCCGGCTCGAGGACCACTTCGCTGCGTTCGGTGCGCCCGTCGCGGCGGCGTCGATCGCCCAGGTGCACAAGGCCGCGACGGCGGATGCCGGCGCGGAACGCACGGTGGCAGTCAAGATCCTGCGGCCGGGCGTCGAGCGCCGCTTCAAGGCCGACCTCGACAGCTACTATTTCGCGGCCCGGCAGATCGAGCGCTTCCACGCCCCGTCGCGGCGGTTGCGGCCGGTCGCGGTCGTCGACAGCCTGAAGCGCACGACCGAGCTCGAGCTCGACCTCCGCCTCGAGGCGGCGGCCATCTCGGAGATGGACGAGAACATCCGCAACGACGTGCCGCGGGCCGACGAGGCGACGGGTTTTCGCGTGCCGAAGGTCGACTGGCGGCGCACGCAGCGGCGGGTGCTGACCCTCGAGTGGATCGACGGCATCCCGATTTCCGACCACGCGCGTCTGAAGGCCGCCGGCCACGACCCGAAGCGCCTCGGGCTCACGGTGCTGCGCTCGTTCCTGACCCACGCCATGCGCGACGGCTTCTTCCACGCCGACATGCACCAGGGCAACCTGCTGGTCGACGCCGAAGGGCGCGTGGTCGCCGTCGACTTCGGCATCATGGGCCGGCTCGGCCCGCGCGAGCGCCGCTTCCTGGCCGAGATCCTGCACGGCCTCATCACGCGCGACTACCGGCGCGCGGCAGCGATCCACTTCGAGGCCGGCTATGTCCCGCCCCACCATACGATCGAGGTGTTCGCGCAGGCCATGCGCGCCATCGGCGAGCCGATCCACGGCCGCACCGCCGACGAGATCTCCATGGCCGACCTGCTCGGGCAACTGTTCGCCTACACCGAGGTCTTCGACATGGAGACGCGGCCGGAGTTGATCCTGCTGCAGAAGAGCATGGTCATCGTCGAAGGCGTGGCGCGCTCGCTCGACCCGTCGCTCAATCTTTGGAGCGCGGCCGAGCCCGTGGCGCGCGAGTGGATCGAGCAGAACCTCGGACTGGCCGGCCGGATTCGCGAGGCCGGCGAAGGGGCGTCGGAGCTGGCCAAGGTGCTGGCCGCCGCGCCCGCCGCCCTGG
>JAKAML010000054.1 GCA_021812845.1 Pseudomonadota bacterium | reverse complement strand
CTCGTTGCCGGGAATGGTGCGCGAGGAGAAGATGACGAGGTCGCCGCGGGCGAGGGAGATATCGGGATGCTCCTCGTCGGAGATGCGGGCCATGGCGGCGCGCGGCTCGCCCTGGCTGCCGGTGCACAGGAGCAGCACCTCGCCGGCGTCGAAATCGGCGAAGCGCTGCTGGTCGTGGTAGCGGAAGGAGGCCGGCAGGTATCCCGTCTCGCGCGCGACCTCGATGATCCGGTGCAGGGCGCGGCCGGCGACCACGAGTTCGCGGCCGGTGGCGCGCGCGGTGTCGGCAACGGCCTTCACGCGCGCCACGTTGGAGGCGAACGTGGTCACCGCGACGCGGCGGCGGGCCCCGCGCACGATGTCGGTGAGGGACTTCGCGATGTCCATCTCCGACGGCGAGCGGCCGTGGCGCAGCGCGTTGGTCGAATCGCAGACGAGGGCCAGCACGCCCTCGCGGCCGAGCGCCGCGAGCCGCGCCTCGTCCGGCGGATCGCCGACGCCCGGCGTCGCGTCGAGCTTCCAGTCGCCCGAGTGCAGCACGAGGCCGAGCGGCGTCCGGATGGCGAGTGCGGAGGGCTCGGGGATCGAGTGCGCCATGGTGACGAACTCGAGATCGAAGGGGCCGACGCTGAAGCGGCCGCCGAGCGGGATCACGTTGAGGTCGAGCTCGGTGCGGCCGCCGAACTCGCCGTGCTTCGATCGGAGCATCCCGGCGGTGAAGGGGGTGGCGTAGATCGGCGCCCCGAGCTCGGGCCAGAGATCGAGCACGGCGCCGATGTGATCCTCGTGCGCATGAGTGAGGACGATGCCGACCAGCGACTGCCGCTGCCCGGCGATGAAGCGCAGGTCGGGCAGCACCACGTCGACGCCGGGCTCGGCCTCGTGCGGGAAGGTGATGCCGAGGTCGACCATCAGCCACTGCCGCGCGTCCTCCGGGCCGAAGCCGTAGAGGTAGACGTTCATGCCGATCTCGCCGAGGCCGCCCAGCGCGACGAACACGAGCTCGTCCCGGCCGCCTTTGCCGCGCTTCGCCCCTCCCCCCTTCGTGGCCATGATCTCCGCTACTTTCCCGCGCCCGGGACGCGTCGATCGATCGACCCGCGGGCACCCGGCGTCCCGTCGAGAAGAGTTACGTCGCCGAACGTGAAGCGGCGCTCCCGTCCGCTGTCGTCGGTCATCAGCAGCGCCCCGGTCGGATCGAGGCCCGCGTAGCGTCCCGCGACCCGTTCGGCCCCGGCATGAACCGAGATCGGCTCGCCCGGCGGGCCGGCGCAGTTCTCCCACGCCTGCCGCACGAGCGCAAACCCGCGCCCCTCGTCCCAGCGCCCGAGCCAGGCGGACATGCGCCCGGCCAGGAGATCCAGCATCTCTCCGCGGCCGATCGCGATCCCGTGCCGGGCGAGGTCGGTCAGCGGCCGCTCGGCGTCGTCCGGATGGGCCACGAGATCGAGCCCGATGCCGACCGCGACGACGAGCCCTCCGCCCGACGTCTCGCCGCCCGCCGCCGTGCTGCTCTCGATCAGGATGCCGCCGACCTTCGATCGGCCGACGAGCACGTCGTTCGGCCACTTGAGCCGCAGCCCTTCGGGAGTACGCGGGCCGGCCGCCGACCGGATCGCCTCGATCACCGCAACGCCGGCGACGAGCGACAGCCCGGCCGCCGCCTGGACGCCGCAAGCGGGCGTGAGCAGCAGGGTGGCGTGAAGGTTGCCGGGCAGGGACACCCAGCGCCGTCCCCCGCGGCCGCGACCGGCGGTCTGCCGGACGGCGGAGATCCAGAGCGGCCCCCGCTCCCCGTCCGCCGCCAAGGCCATGGCGAGCGCGTTGGTCGACGCCGTCTCATCGACCTCGACGACCCGCGGCGCCCCGCCGCGCACCCTGTCGCCGGGCTCCATCGCCGGATCAGAACTTGAGCGCGCCGGCGGCCGCGGCGGCGGCCTCGACGACCGGGCCGGCGAACACCGCGAACAGGATGACGAACAGGCTCGCACCGGCCGCGATCAGCCCCGGCACACGCGGCACGTCGAGCAGCTTCTCCTTCGGCTCGTCGAAAAACATCACCTTGACCACCGCGAGGTAGTAGTAGGCGGCGACGACGCTGGCCAGGACGCCGATGACCGCCAGCGGATAGAGCCCGGCCTTGATGGCGGCGGCGAACACGTAGAACTTGGCGAAGAAGCCCGCGAGCGGCGGGATTCCGGCCAGCGAGAACAACAGCACGAACAGCGCGAACGCCATCGGCAGGTTGGACTTCGAGAGGCCCGAGAGGTCGGCGATCGCGACCACCTGCCCGTCCTTCTTCTGCAGCGAGACGATGCAGGCGAACACGCCGAGCGTCATGACGAGGTAGATCGACAGATAGACGAGGACGGCCTGCATCCCCTCGACGCTGTCGGTCGAGACTCCGACCAGCGCATAGCCGACGTGGCCGATCGAGGAGTAGGCCATGAGCCGCTTCAGGTTGGTCTGGCCGATGGCCGCCACGGCGCCGAGCAGCATCGAGGCGATGGCGAGGATCGTGACGACCTGCTGCCACTGCGGCCCGAGCCCCGGGAACGCCTCGTGCAGCGTCCGCATCAGGAGCGTCAGCGCGGCGATCTTGGGGGCGGCGGCGAACAGTGCCGTCACGGGAGTCGGCGCGCCCTCGTAGACGTCGGGCGTCCACATGTGGAACGGCACCGCCGAGACCTTGAAGGCGAGCCCGACCAGGAGGAACACGAGGCCGACGACGAGAACGAGGCTCTCCGCCGCGGCCTTGCCCTTGGCCACGGACGCGATGACGGCGAAGTTCGTCGAGCCCGTGTAGCCGTAGATCAGGGAGGCGCCGTAGAGCAGCATTCCCGAGGACAGCGCGCCCAGCACGAAGTACTTGAGCCCGGCCTCGCTCGACTTGACGTTGTCGCGGCGGATGGCGGCAAGGACGTAGAGCGCCAGGCTCTGCATCTCGAGGCCGAGATAGAGCGAGATGAGGTCGTTCGCCGACACCATCACCATCATGCCGGCGGTCGCCAGCAGCACGAGCACCGGATACTCGAACTTCATCGCCTTCAGGCGGCGGAAATAGTCGAACGACAGGATCAGCGCGACCGCCGACCCTGCGAGGACCAGGAGCTTGGCGAAATCGGTGAAGCGGTCGGAGACGAAGGCGCCGTCGAACAGCAGCGTCGTGGACGGCGGATCGAGCGCCACCGTCAGCGCGGCGGTCAGCAGCACCAGCACCGCGAGCCACCCCGTCGCCTCGGCATTGGCCTCCGTCTCGGGGCGGAACACGCCGTACACGAGGAGCACCATCGCACCGAGCGCGACGATGATCTCGGGGAAGATCGGGCCGATGCTCGTCAGGAAGGGATGCATGTCTATCGTCCGCCTTTGCCGGGGTCGCGGGCGGCGGTCGCGCTCACCGCCTGCTCGTAGTTGGAGACGAGCTTCTTGACCGAGGCCGCCGTCACGTCGAGCACGGGCGCGGGGTAGAAGCCGAACAGGATCGTCAGCAGCACGAGCGGCGCCATGACCAGGATCTCCCGCGGCCGCATGTCGGGAATCGACCGCAGCGCCGGCTTCTCGAGCTCGCCGAAGATCATGTTGCGGTAGAGCCAGAGCGCATAGGCCGCCGACAGGATGACGCCGGTCGTCGCCAGCGCCGCCACGACCGTGTTGACCTTGAACGCGCCGACGAGCGTCAGGAACTCGCCGACGAAGCCCGAGGTGCCGGGGAGGCCGACGTTGGCCATGGTGAACACCATGAAGCAGAAGGCGTAGATCGGCATCCGGTTGACGAGACCGCCGTAGGCCGCGATCTCGCGGGTGTGCATCCGGTCGTAGACAATGCCGACGCACAGGAACAGCGCCGCCGACACGAGCCCGTGCGACAGCATCTGGAAGATGGCGCCGTCGACGCCCTGCGTCGTGACCGTGAAAATGCCCATTGTCACGTAGCCCATGTGCGCCACCGACGAGTAGGCGATCAGCTTCTTGACGTCCTCCTGCGCCAGCGCGACGAGGGAGGTGTAGATGATCGCCACTACCGACAGCGTGAACACGAGCGGTGCGAGATCGTGGGTGGCGAGCGGGAACATCGGGACCGAGAAGCGCAGGAAGCCGTAGCCGCCCATCTTGAGGAGGATCGCGGCCAGGATCACCGAGCCCGCCGTCGGCGCCTCGACGTGGGCGTCGGGGAGCCAGGTGTGCACCGGCCACATCGGCATCTTGACGGCGAACGAGGCGAAGAACGCGATCCACAGCCAGAACTGCATGTCGCGCGGGAACCTGGTGGCGAGCAGCGACGTGATGTCCGTCGTCCCGGCGTGCCAGTACATCGCCATCATGGCGAGCAGCATGAGCACCGAACCGAGCAGCGTGTAGAGGAAGAACTTGAAGCTCGCGTAGACGCGGCGCTTGCCGCCCCAGATGCCGATGATGAGGAACATCGGGATCAGGCCGGCCTCGAAGAACAGATAGAACAGCACGAGGTCGAGTGCGCAGAACACGCCGATCATCACGCTCTCGAGCACGAGGAATGCGATCATGTACTCCTTGACCCGGTCCTCCACGCTCTCCCACGAGGCGAGGATGCAGAGCGGCATCAGGAACGTGGTCAGGATCACGAACAGCATCGAGATGCCGTCGACGCCGAGCTTGTACTTGATCGGCCCGATCCACGGGCGCTCCTCCACGAACTGGAAGGAGGCGCTGGTCGCGTCGAAATTCACCCAGATCAGCAGCGAGACGACGAAAGTGACGATGGTCGTCCACAGCGCCACGTAGCGCGCGTTGCCGTGCGCGTCCTTCGGCAGGAACGCGATGAAGGCCGCGCCGAACAGCGGCAACACGATGATGATCGACAGAATCGACGAGGCGGCGAGGTTCATGGCGCGACCCCGCCCTGGAACATGAAGTAGGTCACGAGCGCGGCCACTCCGAGCATCATGGCGAAGGCGTAGTGGTAGACGTAGCCGGTCTGGAGCCGCATCGCCCTGCCGGTGGCCCAGCCGACGCCGGCCGCCGTGCCGTCGATGGTGCGGTCGATCACGGCTCCGTCGCCCTTCTTCCAGAAGAAGCGGCCGATCCAGAACGCGGGCCGGACGAACAGCCGGTCGTAGAGCTCGTCGAAGTACCACTTGTTGAGCAGGAACAGGTAGAGCGGGCGGAGCGCGCGCGCCGTCGCCTCGGGCAGCCAGGGCGCCTTGATGTAGTAGAGATAGGCGATGGCGAGACCCGTCGACATGGCCGCGAACGGCGCCCAGCCGACCCAGCCCGGCACTCCGTGCATGTCGTGCAGGATGTGATTGCCCGGCCCCTCGAAAATCGCCTTGCCCCAGAACGCCTGATAGTGGTGGCCGATGAAATGGGGCGCGAACGCGAAGCCGGCGAGCACCGCCCCCGCCGCCAGAACGGCGAGCGGGATCAGCATCACCGGCGGGCTCTCGTGGGCGTGCTTCAGGACGTCGGGCTCGGCGCGCGACTTGCCGTGGAAGGTCATGAAGACGAGCCGCCAGGAGTAGAACGACGTCATCAGCGCCGCGACGACGAGCATCCAGAACGCATAGTTCGAGGGCGTGTGCGCCGCATAGGCGGCCTCGATGATGGCATCCTTGGAGTGAAACCCGGCAAAGCCCGCGACGTGGGGAATTCCGACTCCGGTCAGCGCCAGGGTGCCGATCAGCATCATCGCGTAGGTGACGCGGATCTTCGGCGCGAGGCCGCCCATGTTGCGCATGTCCTGCTCGTGATGCATGGCGTGGATCACCGAGCCCGCGCCGAGGAACAGGAGCGCCTTGAAGAAGGCGTGGGTGAAGAGGTGGAAGATGCCCGCCGTGTAGGCGCCGATGCCGCAGGCGACGAACATGTAGCCGAGCTGCGAGCAGGTCGAATAGGCGATCACCCGCTTGATGTCGTTCTGGACGAGGCCGACGGTCGCGGCGAAGAATGCGGTCACCGCGCCGACGAGCGTCACGACCTGCAGCGCCACGGGCGCCAGCTCGAAGATCGGCGACAGCCGCGCCACCATGAACACGCCGGCCGTCACCATGGTCGCGGCATGGATCAGCGCCGAGACCGGCGTCGGGCCCTCCATGGCGTCGGGCAGCCAGGTGTGCAGGAGGAACTGCGCCGACTTGCCCATGGCCCCCATGAACAGGAGCAGCGACAGCGTGGTCAGGATGTCGACCTCATAGCCGAGGAAGTTCATGGTCTTGCCGACGGCCGTCGGGGCGGCGGCGAACAAGGGATCGAGATTGATGGTCTTGAAGATGAAGAACAGGCCGAAGATGCCGAGCGCGAAGCCGAAGTCGCCGACGCGATTGACCACGAACGCCTTGATCGCCGCCGCGTTGGCCTCGGGCTTCTTGTACCAGAACCCGATCAGGAGATAGGAGGCGAGGCCGACGCCCTCCCAGCCGAAGAACATCTGCAGCAGGTTATCGGAGGTCACCAGCATCAGCATGGCGAACGTGAACAGCGACAGGTAGGCGAAGAACCGCTGCCGGTGCTCGTCCTCGTGCATGTAGCCGATCGAATAGAGGTGGACGAGCGACGACACGGTGTTGACGACGACGAGCATCACCGCGGTGAGCGTGTCGATGCGGAGCGCCCACGACACGTCGAATTCGCCGGACGTGATCCAGCGCATCACCGGCACGCGCACGGTCTCGTGGCCGAAGCCGACGCGGACGAAGACGATCCACGACAGCACCGCCGCGACCAGCAGCAGCCCGGTGGTTATCACTTCCGACGCCCGCGCCCCGATGGCGCGGCCGAAAAATCCTGCGATCAGCGCGCCGAGGAGCGGCAGGAAGACGATGGCCAAGTAGATCATCGTGCCACCTGCTGGTGAATGCGTTCGAGGCGGTACTGCATCTCTGCTGCTATTCCTGGGTTGTCGCTGCGTGCGTAGTGGCTGACCATGGCGACGGCTTCCGGTGTGCCGATGCGAGCGAGGATGTGCCCGAACCATTTGGCGATCGTCTTGTCATCCGAGCATGTGTAGGTAAGACTTTGAAAGCCACCGTCGAGAACCCGAGCGACGACCGAAAGCGACGACGGGTCGGCCCGCTGTTGAATTTCCATCGCCACCTGCTGGTGGACATGGTGCCCCGGCGCGACAAGGAGCTCGTGCAACAGCATGAGCGGTAGGCTTCGTAGCATCGACCCCCGCTCCTTGCGCGCGACTGCGTCACCGTCCGCACCGGCCCAGATCTCCTCCCAGGCCGAGTCGATCGTATCGCCATCGCCTCGCGAGACCGCAAAAGACAGCTTTTCAGCAGGCCCCGACACCGCCTCAACCCTTCATCATGTTGATGTCGTCGACCGCGATCGAGCCGCGGTTGCGGTAGTAGACGACGACGATGGCGAGGCCGATCGCCGCCTCCGCCGCCGCGACCGTCAGCACGAACAGCGCGAACACCTGCCCCGTGATGTCGCCCAGGAAGTGCGAGAACGCGACAAGGTTGATGTTGACCGCGAGCAGCATCAGTTCGACCGACATCAGGATGACGATCACGTTCTTGCGGTTCAGGAAGATGCCGAGGATGCCGAGCGTGAGCAGGCACGCCGCAACCGTCAGATAGTGTCCGACCCCGATCGTCATGCTTCCTATGCGCTCCCCTCGCGCGACGGGAACACCGCAGTGCCGGGCGCCACCTTGACCACCTCGACCGCCGTCTTCGGCCCGCGTGCCACCTGCGCCCCGACCGACTGGC
>JAKAML010000053.1 GCA_021812845.1 Pseudomonadota bacterium | reverse complement strand
CCGAGCGCACGCTCGCGCGCCTGGTCGGGGCCAACGGCAAGGAGCTCTACGAGCGCCACGTCATCGCCAATCACGGCCACATCGACTGCATCTTCGGCAAGAACGCCGTGAAAGCCGTCTATCCCCTGGTACGCCGCCACTTCGAGCGCACCGCCTGACGGCCGCCGCCGTGGCGCCGCGCCGCCGGTTGTTGTAAGACCGGCACCGGGACGTGCCGCCGCCGGCCATGTGATCGGCTGCTGGCTGATCGAGGGCTCGCCACGGAATGAAGATCCCCATCGTGCCGCTGGTCGTCGCCACGGCGCTGTTCATGGAGACCATGGACTCGAGCCTCATCGCGACCGCGCTGCCGGCCATCGCGCGCGATCTCGGCGTCGATCCGATCGCCCTCAAGCTCGCCATCACCTCCTATCTCGTCAGCCTCGCGATCTTCATCCCGGTCAGCGGCTGGTTGGCCGACCGGCTCGGCGCGCGGACCACGTTCCGGGCCGCGCTCGCCATCTTCATTCTCGCCTCGGTCGGCTGCGCGTCGGCGGGCTCGCTAGAGGGCTTCGTCGGCTGGCGCTTCCTGCAGGGGGTCGGCGGCGCGCTGATGGTCCCGGTCGGCCGCCTCGTGATCCTGCGCGCGGTGCCCAAGGGCGAGCTCGTGCAGGCCATGAGCTATCTCACCATCCCGTCGCTGCTCGGCCCGCTGGCCGGACCGCCCCTCGCCGGCTTCCTCGCGACCTACGCCGACTGGCGCTGGATCTTTCTCGTCAATATCCCGGTGGCCGCCCTCGGCATCGTGCTCGCCACGCTCCACTTCACCGACGACAGGCCGGAGCCCGCACCGCTCGATCTCAAGGGCCTCGCCTTGAGCTCCATCGCCCTGCCCGGCCTCGTGCTCGGCGCCGCACTCGTCGGGCGCCACGTCGCGGCGCCATCGCTCGCACTGCTCGTCTTCTCGATCGGAGTCGTCGCGGGATGGCGCTACGTCGCGCACGCGCGCCGCACCGAGCGTCCGCTGCTCGACCTCGGGCTGTTCAGGCTCGCCACCTTCGACGCCGGCGTGGCGGGCGGGATGCTGTTCCGGATGGGCATCGGCGCCAGCGCATTCCTGATCCCGCTCATGCTCCAGGTCGGCTTCGGGCTCGACGCGATGACCTCGGGCCTCATCACCTTCACCGGCGCGTTCGGCGCGCTCGCCATGAAGACGCTCGCGCCGCGCATCCTGCGCCGGATCGGCTTCCGGCGGGTCTTGATCTGGAACGGGCTCCTGGCGTCGGCAGCCCTGGCGCTGACGGCGCTGTTCACGCCTTCGACGCCGCACATCCTGATCTCCGTCGTCCTGCTCGCCGGGGGCCTCGTGCGGTCGCTGCAGTTCTCGAGCCTCAACACCATCGCCTACGCCGACGTGCCGCCCGACCGCTCGAGCGCCGCCACCAGCCTCGCCAGCGTCGCCCAGCAGGTCTCACTCGGCTTCGGGGTCGCCATCGCCGCCGTCGCGCTCGAGGGCTTCGCCACACTCGGCGGGCGGTCGACGCCGGCGCCACAGGATTTCTCGGCGACGCTGCTCCTGATCGCGGCGATCTCGACGCTGGCGACGCCGCGGATGCTGCGCCTGCAGCCCGACGCCGGCATCGCGCTCAGCGGCGGCGCGCCCACGGCCGAAGCCACCGCCGAGCGCTGATCCAATTATATTTTTGCATTTTAATACAGCGTGTTATAACAACACGTCCATGCCGCGTCTTAGTTCCAACTCACGAACGCAACGGGCGTGTCCATGCCATATCTGGCCCATATCGGGCTGCGCTCCGACCTTCGTCTGAAAATGGATCCAGACCAAGGTCTAGGGTCGGGGGGACCAATGACGCGACGCAACCGGGGCAGAAGGACGTTGCGTAAAATGACGCACGGTGGAATTTTGAGGACACGGTGTGGACCCGTGGAGCGAGCGGACAGGCGGATTTCCAGCTTCTGCGCGATTCTGTTGTTACGGCAAGACCATGGCGTCTCGCCGTGACACGGCGACAACGAGTGCTCATACAGTGATCTGAGCGGTAGCCGATCACGCGTCGGACTGGTGTGGAAAGTCGATTACTCGGAGTGCGTTCTGTGTCTGCCGACGGTTCCTATGGCTGGCTCGACGATGCGATCCGCGGCAGTGCCGCAGCCGACCCGGCCGATGGCCATCTTCCGCGCACGGACCTGATCCTCCTCGCCGATCTGGCTGCTTCGATCACCTGGGTGCCGCCGCCCGCGGGCGTGCTGGCCGGTGGTGCCTCGCCCTTCGTGCCGCAGGCGGTCGATCAACGTCTTTCGAACGACAACTTCACGTTCGCCGCGTTCTCGACCGCGGTCACGACGCTGACCTTCGACGACGCGGCGGCGGCGCTCGTTCCCGTGAGCATTCCCGACGGACCCGTCGCGCCGCCGATCGCCTGGATCGAGCCGGGCGCCGACGCGGCCGGCTCCGCATCCGCGCCCTCGGCGGACACCCCGGTCTACGGCCGCGTGATGCTGAAGCGCTTCGACGTCCTCCCCGGACGCGACGGAACCGCCCTCGCCATCGGCCAGGACGGCTCCAACGTCGTGCGCCTCGCCCCCAGCGCGCTGGCTTCGGCCAACGACAACACGGTGTGGGTCGGCGACGAGGGCGGCACGGGCCGCGGCGGCGCCATCGGCCGCGACGCCCAGGCACTCGGGTTCGTCCGCGGCGACACCATCGTGACCTGGATCGATGCCGACGGGCACCTGCAGGGCAAGGCCTATCCGGCGACCACGGACGGAGCGGCCGGCACGGCGTCGGACGCGATCGACGACGTCGCGCCCGCGCCGGCGGCCGACCGCCTGAATGCGCTGTTGCAGAACGTGACCACGCTGCCCGCCGAGCAGCGCCATCGCCTGCTCGACACCGGCCGCGACGGCTTCGCGCTGTTGTGGGCGGTCTCCATCAGCGGCGTGATCGTGCTGCAGGGCCGCCTGTTCGACGCCGACGGAGATGCGTCGTGGTCGACGCGGGATCTTCCGCCGACGCCGGTCAAGCCGGGCTTCCGCATCGACGCGGACATCAAGGTTCTCGGCTGGTCGGCGGACCACGACGCCGTGACCATCGCCTATCCACTTCCCTCGGGCGGCGCGTTCGAGACGATCGCTATCGATCTCGATGCCGATGCCGAGGATGCAGGAGCCGGCGCCGATGCGGCCGGCGCGCGCACCAGTGCCGCGCCTTCGTCGGCGGACGCCGTCGCGGTCACGGACGCTTCCACGGGCGGTGGCGGCGAGGCGAACGACACGGCCGCGGCGGCCGGCATCGAGACGGCGGCACACCGCATCCCGTCGAGCATCCACGCCGGCATCGTCGAGGACGCGACCCTCATCGTCGGCGACCGCGAAAGCGCCAACGTCCTCATCGGCACCGACCGCGACGACGTGATTCTCGGCGGCGAGCGGGCGGACGTGATCTCGGGCGGACAGGGCGACAACGTGCTCGTCGGCCTCGGCGACGACGATCGCCTGATCGGCGGCGGCCACGCAGCATCGCCCTCGGTCGATACCGCGGTCTTCGTCGGCAGCCGAGACGACTACTCGATCACCGTCAACGGCGACGGTTCCTACACGGTGGTCCACGCCAAGAGCGACAAGGGCACGCATATCGACCGTGAGACGCCGGGATTCGAGGGCGTCGATCAGGCGTCCGAGATCGAGCAGTACCAGTTCCTGGAAGGCGACAGAGGCTACGTCACAGCGCTCGAGAGCGGCGCCGATATCGCCGATCTCGACACCTCCACCCACACGACGCTGCAATCGACGGACCTCTACCGGCTGCCGACCGAGCGCAACGTGGGGGCCGAGTACGACGGCACCCCGACGGCCTGGGGGCTGACGCGCAACGCGGACGGCACGATCGAGAACACCGTCACCGTCTCCGAAGGCAGCGGCACGGCCCCCGGCCAGCCGGTCGGCGTCGCCACCCGCGACGGCGGATTCGCCATCGGCTGGGCCGACGACGGCGTAATCGCCATCGCGACCGTCGACATGCTCGGACAGGCGACCGCTCCCGCCGTCATCGCCGACGGCGCGGTCAGCGGCGCGACGCAGATCGCCATCGATACCTCCGGCGAGCGGATCGCGGTCGCCTATGCCGCGTCCGACGACGGACAGGCAGCGAGCTCCATCCGCGTTCATCTCGTCGCCTCCGACGGGGGGACGAGTGCCACGACGGCCATCGGCGCCGGCAGCACCATCTCCGACGTCGCGATCGCGGGCGGCGCGTCGGGCAACGGACTGTCTGTGGTCTGGGTCGATTCCTCCACCGCGGCCGCCGGGGAGAACGGGCAGGACGGCCGCATCCACCTGCAGCGCCTCGACGTCGACGACGCCGAAGCCCCGCGGCTGACCGCGACGGGGCTCGACGGCACGGCCGGCGACGGCGACGACGGGGCGGCGGATCTCGGCTTCGGCCGCGCCCCGGCGATCACCGTAACCGACGACGACGGCATCGCGGTCGTCTGGGTCGCGACCACGCTCGATGCGACCGAGGACGACGAGCCCGAGGTCGCCGAGCCGGTACCGACCGACCGGGTCGAAGGCCGCATCTTCAACGATCTCGGCGTGACGGTCGAGACGTTCTCGATCCCCGTCGGCGCCGGCAAGAAGGTCCGCGACGGCACCGGCCCGACGATCGAGAGCACGCCGAGCGGCGATCTCGTCGTCTCCTGGCAGGAAACGGGCGGTCCCGCCGCCAGCGGCATCGCCGTCATGACGGCGCTGCTGCGCCAGCTCGGCCCGAACGACTGGTCCGAGCCGATCATCAAGGAGCTCAAGAAGCTCGACGATGACGCCGGCGAGGTCAGCATCGCGGTCGCCGGCGCGAACGGCGATGCCATCGTGCTGACCTGGACCAGCGACGGCGAAGGGCCGGGGGCCATCCAGGGCCAACGCTTCAGCGTCGACGCCATCGCAGCCGGCGACACCCAGATCGCCGTCGGCGTCACCTTCGACGTCACGCCCGCCGCGACGAGCGGCAGCGGATCGAAGACCGACGGCACCAATGTCGTCGGCCTCGACGACGGGCGGGTCGTCGTCGTCATGCGCGAGACGTCGTCGTCCGGGTCCGGCTCCTCGGGCTCGGGCAAGGACGGCGACTCCGCGTCGGTCGCGACGACCTCGCCGGTCATCGTCGTCCGCGCCAGCATTCTCGACACCCGCAATCCCGACGACGTCATCATCGCCGGCGACGAGGGCGCCGGTGCCGATACCCACGTCGGCACCATCGGCGACGACATCGTCGACGGGCGCGGCAGCCTCGATACGCTCTACGGCGCGCTCGGCGACGACGTGCTGACCGGCGGAACCGGCGACGACACGCTCGACGGCGGCGGCGGCGACGATACCCTGCTCGGCGGCTCGGGCACCGACCGCCTCTCCGGCGGCGACGGCGACGACCTGCTGATGGGCGGTTTCGGCCGCGACTACATTTCCGGCGGCGATGGCGACGACACGATCTCCTATCGCGGCGAGACGCGCGCGGTCGTCGTGGATCTCGAGAGCGGCATCGTCAGGAGCGACGCCGCGAACAACGCCGTCACCGTGCCGCAGGGCGAGATCGATATCCGCGGCATCTCGCGCAGCGTGATTCTCGATACCGGCGTCGAGGATCTCATCGGCCGGCTCGAGACGAACAGTCGCGGCTCGGAGGGCGGTGTCGAGTTCACCGCCACGGGCGACATCGAGAACGCCGAAGGCGGCCTCGGCGACGACACGCTGCTCGGCGACCGCGGCGACAATGTCCTCACCGGCGGCAAGGGCGACGACACGCTCGACGGCCGCGGCGGCACGGACACGGCCCGCTTCTCCGGGGCCTCGGCCGATTACGACATTTCCGCGCGCGGCGACGGCAGCTTCGTCGTCACCCATGCCCGCGGCACCTCGGCCGCCAGCAACGACGGCACCGACACGCTCCGCAGCATCGAGCGGCTCGAGTTCAGCGACGGCCGGTTCGAACTCGCGGCCGACGGGTCGCTGTCGGCGGCCAGCGTCGCCGCCGCGTTCGGCATCGTCAGCGAGATCAGCGTCGCCGCCGTCGACTGCTTCGACTTCGACGACCTCGACGACCTCGACGACGAACGCTCGGCCGAACCCGACCAGGATGCGGACGACTGGGACGGCGACGACGACGGCGCCGCGTTGTATGGGCTCGGCCCGGACTGCTTCAAGTTCGGGGATCTCGATCGGATCTTCGCCGACGCATCGGGCGACGACGACGCGGATCACCTATTTGCGGATGCCGACGGGCTCGACTATTCGGCCTGCACGATCTTTGCAGAGCAGTCGGAGATCGTGGCGGCGCTGTCTCTCGACGAGCCGGACACGATCGACACGACAGGCATCGGCGGGCCCGGTGACACGCACCACGACTGCGAGCTGTTCGGAAGCAGGATGAGCTGACGGAGGCCGGCCGGATTCGAGACAGCCGCCGGCCGAGGCCGCGGCGGCCGTCGCATTCACCATTACCCGCTAGCGGCGTAGCGGGCCGACGCCGAGAGGGCGACCGAAGGCGAGTTCGATTAACGATCTCAGTGCGGGGAGTTTGTTGCTGTGAAGACGCGTTCGACCCGAAGCGAAGTCCGCACGGCCCTGGGAACGCTCAGGCCCATCGTGCCTGCCCTGGCCGTCATGTCCGGCGTCGTCAATATTCTGGCGCTGACCGGCTCGTTCTACATGATGCAGGTCTACGACCGGGTGCTGACCGGCCGCAGCATCCCGACGCTCGTCGCCCTGTCGGTGCTGGCGCTGCTGATGTTCGTCTTCCAGGGCGGGCTCGAGGTGCTGCGCAGCCAGGTCATGATCCGGCTCGCCAACCGCGTCGACCGCCGGCTGACGCCCAAGGCCCACGACGCCGTGATGCGCCTGCCGTTCTACACCGGCAACCAGGCCGACGCGATGCAGCCCATTCGCGACGTCGACCAGATCCGCAACTACCTCGCCGGCCAGGGCCCCGTCGCAATCCTCGACATGCCGTGGATGCCGGTCTACCTCGCCTTCGTCTTCCTGCTCCATCCCGTGCTCGGCCTCGTCACGCTCGCCGGCATGTTGTTCCTGGTGCTCGTCACCGCGCTGACGGAGCGGCTGGTGCAGGAGCCGACCAAGGTCGTCGCCGCCGCCGCCAAGGAGCGCACGACGATCGCGGAGGCCTCCCAGCGCAATGCCGAGGTGCTGCGCGCCATGGGCTTCGGCGGCAGCATCATGCGCAAGTTCACCGACGCCAGCGAGCGCCACCTCGTCGCCCAGGAGAAGCTCAGCGACACCGTGGGCAGCCTGTCGACGGTGTCGAAGGTGTTCCGCATGACGCTGCAGTCGGCGCTGCTCGGGCTCGGCGCCTATCTGACGCTGCAGGGCCAGATGTCGGCCGGCGCCATCATCGCCTGCTCGATCGCCGCCTCGCGCGCGCTGGCCCCGATCGAGATCGCGATCACCCACTGGAAGGCGTTCGTCGCCGCGCGGCAGGCCATCAAGCGCCTCGATCAGGTGCTCGGCACCCTGCCCGAGCAGTCCGAGCCGCTGCAGCTCCCGGCGCCGACCAAGGCGCTCACCGTCGAGAACCTGACCGTCGCGGTGCCCGGCACCCAGCGGGTGGTGATGAACGGCGCGTCGCTCAAGCTCGAGGCCGGCCAGATCCTGGCAGTGATCGGGCCGAGTGCCGCCGGCAAGTCGACCCTAGAGCACT
>JAKAML010000052.1 GCA_021812845.1 Pseudomonadota bacterium | reverse complement strand
TAGGCCTTGGCCTCGGCGTCGCGCCCGTCCTTCAGGCCCGCGGCCTGGTCGCGGAGCTTCTGCGCCAGGGTCTTGAAGTAGGCGCGGTCCTTGAGGAGCGCGGACAACTGCTCGGACTTCTCGATCGAGGTCGTGCCGACGAGGGCCGGCTGGCCGCGGCGGTAGCAGTCGGCGATCATGGCGACGATGGCCGCGTACTTCTCCTTCTGGGTGCGGTAGATCTCGTCGTCGTCGTCGACGCGCGCGACCTTGACGTTGGTCGGGATCTCGACGACCTCGAGGCCGTAGATGTCGCTGAACTCGCTGGCCTCGGTATTGGCCGTTCCGGTCATGCCGCCGAGCTTGTCGTAGAGGCGGAAGTAGTTCTGGAAGGTGATCGAGGCGAGCGTCTGGTTCTCGGGCTGGATCTCGACCTGCTCCTTGGCCTCGAGCGCCTGATGCAGGCCCTCGGAGTAGCGCCGGCCGGGCATCATGCGGCCGGTGAACTCGTCGATGATGACGACCTGGCCACCCTTGACGATGTAGTCCTTGTCGCGCTGGAACAGCTTGTGCGCCTTGAGCGCCTGGTTGACGTGGTGGACGATCGTGACGTTCTCGATGTCGTAGAGCGAGCCCTTCATGAGCCCGGCGCTCTCGAGCCGCTGCTCCATCTTCTCGTTGCCGATCTCGGTCAGGGCGACCTGCCGCTGCTTCTCGTCGAGCTCGAAGTCCTCCGTCTCGAGCGACGGCATCAGTGCGTCGATCGCGGTATAGAGGTCGGCCCGGTCCTCGACGGGACCGGAGATGATGAGCGGCGTCCGCGCCTCGTCGATCAGGATCGAATCGACCTCGTCGACGATGGCGAACGAGTGCCCCCGCTGGACCATGTCGTCCTTGCGCATCTTCATGTTGTCGCGCAGGTAGTCGAAGCCGAGCTCGTTGTTGGTGCCGTAGGTGACGTCGCAGGCGTACTGCGCCTTGCGCTGGTCGTCCTCGAGATCATGGACGATGCAGCCGACGGTGAGGCCCAGGAAGCGGTAGACCTGGCCCATCCACTCGGCGTCGCGCTTGGCGAGGTAGTCGTTGACCGTGACAACGTGCACGCCGCGGCCGGCGAGCGCGTTGAGATAGACGGGCAGCGTGGCGACGAGCGTTTTTCCTTCGCCGGTCTTCATCTCCGAGATGTTGCCCTCGTGGAGGACCATGCCGCCGATCAGCTGCACGTCGAAGTGGCGCTGGCCGAGAGCGCGCTTGGCGCCCTCGCGCACGGTGGCGAACGCCGGCACCAGCAGATGATCGAGGCTCGCGCCGTTGGCAACCTGCTGGCGGAAGTCGTCGGTCCGGGCCCGGAGATCGGCGTCGGAGAGGCGCATGATCTCCGCCTCGAGGGCGTTGATCGCCTCGACCTTGGGGCGGTACACCTTGATGCGGCGCTCGTTCGAGGAGCCGAAGATCTTGGAGGCGAGACCGCCGAGAGAAAGCATCAGGAGTGATCCTCGAAAAGGAACGGAGCCGGCAGGTATCGCCGGCCGGGACAGCAGTGGACGCGCTTCGTCTTGGGCCGCCGCCCACCCGCTTCGAGGTTCGTGATCGTTGGAGATCGCGAAACCTGCGCGGGAGCCTGCCGGTCGGCTCGACCGTCGCGCCGTTTCGCGGCAGAGATAAGAACCGCACCCCCTCGTTGTCAACGCGTTCGCGTGGCGTTCGCACCGGCAGCCCGCCGGATCGGCGCCCGTCTCCAGGCCAGATTCCCAGCCAGACTCCCGGCCAAATCTGCGGCCGAGCCCGGAAACCCGACCGGCGGATCCGGAGCGGCGCCGGGACGTGGCGAATTGTTAACTTGGCAGGGCACGTTACCGTGGTCTAAGCAGCCGCTGACCTCCCCGGATCCGCCGGCGCGGCCTGCGCCTGCGCGCGTCGTTCCGGTGTCCTGCCAACAACCCAGGATCTCGATCGTGACCTTCAACGCCCGCCGCTTCCTCGTCGCCAGCGCCTTCGCCGTTCTCGCCACGAGTGGCCTCGGCCTTCCCGTCGCCGCCCAGGACAAGCCGGGTGCCGACAAGGTGGTGGCCAAGGTCAACGGCAAGTCGCTGACGGACGCCGACCTGAAGCGGGCCGAGAACGAGATCGGCGCCGACCTCGGCAGCCTGCCCGAGAGCCAGCGCCGGCGGGCCCTGGTCGAGTTCCTGATCGAGAACCAGATCTTCGCCGACGCCGCCGAGGAGCAGAAGCTCGGCACCGGCAGCGGGTTCGACGAGCGGATGCAGTATTATCGCCGCCGCGCCCTGCGCGATGCCTATTTCGACAAGAACGTGAAGGAGCAGGTGAGCGAAGCCACCGCCAAGACCTTCTACGACGATCAGGTCAAGGGCCTGAAGCCGGACGAGGAGGTGCAGGCCCGGCACATCCTCGTCGACGCGGAGGAGAAGGCCAAGGAGATCGCCGACAAGGCGCGCGGCGGTGGTGATTTCGCGGCCCTCGCCAAGGAGCACTCCAAGGATCCGGGCTCCAAGGAGGACGGCGGAATGCTCGGATTCTTCAGCCGCGGCCAGATGGTGCCGCAGTTCGAGGATGCAGCGTTCGGACTGAAGAAGGGCGAGATCTCCAAGCCCGTGAAGAGCCAGTTCGGGTGGCACGTGATCAAACTCGAGGATCGGCGCGAGAAGAAGCTGCCGACCTTCGACGAGGTCAAGGACCGGATCCTGTCGTCGATGATCTACCGCAAGGCCCAAGCGGTAGCCGGCGACCTCCGCGCCAAGGCCAAGGTCGAGTACGTCGACGCCGAGATCAAGAAGCAGGTCGAGGAGCAGGACAAGCAGGCCGAGGCGCAGAAGAAGGCGCTCGAGGACCAGATCAAGGCGCAGATCGAATCGCAGGAGAAGGCCAAGGGCGAGAAGAAGTAGCCTCGCGGCGCCGCGTCCTCGCCGAATTTCCCGGTCGGGCCGCTTGAACAAGGCGGCCCGATTTGTTTTGTGGGGGCCCGATACTCCTTTGCATCTTGGGCTGGGCCGTCGGTCCTGGCACTCCACGTCCCCTCCCACCGGGCCTACGGGGGGAGGGGGAGGCGGGCGAAGCTCGAGATCCAACCCTGCGAGGGGAGGAGAGACAATGAGCACCCCCCGGAGACGCCCATGGGCAAGATCACGACCGTCTCGCCGTTCGCACCGAAGTCCCTGCCGCGGCTGCCGGCGCTCGACGGCGTCAGGTTCGCGACCGCCGAGGCCGGCATCCGCTACAAGGGCCGCACCGACCTGATGGTCGCCGTCCTCGACGAGGGAACCACCGCCGCCGGCGTGCTGACCCAATCCAAGACCGCGTCGGCACCGGTGCTGTGGTGCCGGAAGAGCCTGAAATCGGGGGCGGCGCGGATCCTCGTCGTCAACTCGGGCAACGCCAACGCCTTCACCGGCAGGAAGGGCGCGGAGGCGGTGGCGCTGACGGCAAAATTCGCGGCCAAGGCGGCCGGCGGCGGCCCGCGGGACGTCTACGTCGCCTCGACCGGCGTCATCGGCGAGCCGCTCGACGCGACGCGGTTCGCCCACCTGCTGGACGGCCTCGTCGCGACCGCCGCGCCCGACCGGTTCGAGGCCGCCGCGCGCGCGATCATGACCACCGACACCTATCCCAAGCTCGTCACGCGCAAGGCCCGGATCGGCGGCGTCGACGTCACCATCAACGGCTTCTGCAAGGGCGCCGGCATGATCGCGCCCGACATGGCGACGATGCTGTGCTTCCTGTTCACCGACGCGGCCATCGCCCCGCCGGTGCTGCAGGCGCTACTCGCCGAGCACGCCAAGACGACCTTCAACTGTATGACGGTCGACGGCGACACCTCGACCTCCGACACCTGCCTGATGTTCGCGACGGGCGCCGCGGCTGGACGGGGACAGAAGCCTGTGACCCGGCCGGGCGCGCCGCTCGGGGCGTTCTCCGAGGCTCTGCACGACGCCATGCGCGAGCTCGCGATCATGGTCGCCAAGGACGGCGAGGGGCTGTCGAAGTTCGTCACCTTCGAGGTCACCGGCGCCAAGACGTGGGCGGCAGCACGCAAGATCGCGCTCGCCTGCGCCAACTCGCCGATCCTCAAGACCGCGATCGCCGGCGAGGATCCCAACTGGGGCCGCGTCGTGATGGCAGTCGGCAAATCGGGCGAGGCTGCCAATCGCGACAAGCTCGCCATCTGGTTCGGGCCGCACTCGGTGGCGCGCGACGGCGAGCGGGCAGCCGAATACGTCGAGAAGACGGTGGCGGCGTACATGAAGAACCGCGAGATCACCATTCGCATCGACGCCGGGGTCGGCAAAGCCGCGGCGACGGTGTGGACGTGCGATCTGACGCACGATTACGTGTCGATCAACGCCGACTACCGCAGTTGACGCGCGGCCGGTCCGCAGGCTCGCGCGACATCCCGCGCCGGACCGGAAGACACCAAACTGGATCGCAGAGGACCATGTCGAAGCCCATCGTGCTCGTGGCGGCCGCCGCATTGATCGACGCCGACAACCGGGTTCTCCTGGCCCAGCGGCCGGCGGGGAAATCGATGGCCGGCCTGTGGGAGTTCCCGGGCGGCAAGGTCGATGCCGCGGAGACGCCGGAGGCCGCGCTGTGCCGGGAGCTTTCCGAGGAATTATCGATAGATGTGTGTGAAACTTGCCTCGCACCCTTCACTTTCGCGAGTTATGGTTATGAAACGTTTCACCTTTTGATGCCAATTTTCTTGTGCCGGCAATGGGATGGCGATCTCCTGCCCCGCGAGGGACAGCGCATCGCCTGGGTCAGGGCCAGCAGACTGACGGACTACCCCATGCCCCCGGCAGACGTGCCCGTCGTGCCGTGGCTGAGAGATCTCCTCGGTTGAGCCGAACAGACTGCGGCAGAAGTGCCACAGACCCGTGTCGCGGCAGAAGCCGGATGGCGCGTCCGGCTTGCCACGCGAAGCGGCGAGACTGCGGCGAGATCGTGACAGTGGAGAGCCAACTCTGCTAAAGGGTGGTCCTGACGAGGTTGGATTCGAGCCATGTCAACTGGCTTTATTGCCACTGGTTACGGAGGAATAGAAATGAGGAAGTCAGTTGCACTCGCGTACTGCGCCGCCATCGCCGGACTGGCCTTGGTTTCGGCGCCGGAGGCGTATGCCCAGAAGAGCAAGAAGAAGAAGGTCGCCGCCGCTCCGCCCGCCGCTGCCAAGCAGTGGACCGACTGTTCGAAGGTCGAGCCGGCCAAGCGCGACATCTGCATTCGCAGCCTGCCGACGGTGAAGGGCCCGGTCCCGCTCGGCGGCCAGGCCGCGGCTGCCGCTCCGGCCGCGGCGAAGGCCGATGCACCGGCCAAGGGCGCTGCAAAGGGCGCCGCTCCGGTTGCCGCCGCCGGCTCCGTGGCGTCCGGTGTCAATCCGTCCAGTCCGTGCGCCAAGGTCGAGCCAGCCAAGCGCGATGCCTGCCTGAGCCGCGCGCCGGCCACCAAGGGTCCCGGCTGGGCCGAGTTCTCGAACAAGGCAGCGCCGACGAAGAAAAAGTAGCGCGCGATCAGCGCCGATCCGCCGGCCGGATCGGCCCGCGCTCGGCCATCGCAGCGACCATGGAGCGGACCGCGCACGGGACTGTGCCGGTCCGCTGCCTTTTTTGGGCTCCCGTTTTCTGGCCCTGGGTGCGGACGATGGTCCGCGAGCTATCGCTCCTCGCCGCCGGGCCGCCCGCGTGCCGGCAGCGTCTGCTCGGTCACTCCGAGCGCGTCGGCGAGCCGCGTCCTGGCGCTGCCCGGACGCAGCGGCTTCGGCTGGCTCGGGTGCGGAACCCAAGCCGTCAGCGTGATGATCTCGAACGTCGCCTCGACCCGCCCGTCCGGCCGCGCGTGCCTGTCGGCGTAGATCTCGCAGGCGCGGAGCAACAGGCGCCGCGTGACGGGCCGGCGCCGACGGGAGGCAAGGGCGTTGCTCGCGCCCATCGCCTTCAGCTCGCGCATCAAAGCCAGCGGTTCGGCGTAGGCGACGCGGACCACGTCGCTGTCCACCACCGGCAGTGCGAACCCTGCCCGCTGCAAGAGGGCGCCGAGGTCGCGCACGTCGGCGAACGGCGCCACGCGGGGGGAGGCGCCGCCGTGGATCTCCGCCTCCGCCGCGACCCAGGCCGCGCGCAGCCCGTCGAGGGTCTGGCCGCCGAGCAGCGCGGCCAGGAAGAGCCCGTCGGGTTTCAGGGCACGCCGGATCTGGACGAGCGCGCCCGGCAGGTCGTTGACGAGGTGCAGCGTCAGCCCGGACGCCACGAGATCGAGCGAGGCGTCGGCGAACGGCAGTGCCTCCTCGTCTGCGACCACGCGCAAGCGGTCGCGCGCCGCGGGCAGGAGCGCGGGCGCCAGATCGGCCTCGATCACCGTCCCGACGCGGCGCGACGTCCGCAGAACGGCCGACACGCGACCTCTGGCGTCGCCGAGCGCCAGCGCGAGCGGGAACTGCCGCTGGACGATCGCCAGCCGCTCGGCGAAATCCTCGGCGACCCGCGCCAAGAGGAAGTCATGGTCGCCGTCCGCCGCCGCCGCGCGGTCGCGGCGGCGCGCGACGAGGGCGCGGTCGAACACGTTGATCGGGTCGGACATGCTGTCGCTCGGTGGGGCGCGGCCGCAGGACGGCTCGTGACGGGGTGTCTCGCCGCGGACCTGACGGTACGATAGCATGGCGCGGGAGGCGCTCCGGCATGGATTTGAAGGATGGCGTCGGGGCCGGTCCGGAGACCGCTGCGCCGCAGATCGACGTGCCGACCTCACCCGGCCGCGCTGTGCTGCGGCGCGTCGGCGCGGCCGCGGCCCGGCTGGCGCGCAAGGCGTCCGATTTCGTCGTGCCGCCGGTCTGCGTCGCCTGTCATGCGCCGCTCCTCGACCACGACACGCTCTGCCCTTCCTGCTGGCAGCAGATCGAATTCATCCGCCCGCCGGTCTGCGACCGGCTCGGCCTGCCGATGCCGTTCGACGTCGGCGGGACCATGATCTCGGCCGCCGCCGCCGCCGATCCGCCGGTCTACGACAGGGCCCGCGCCGTCGCCCGCTACGACGCCGCCATGCGCGAGTTGATCCGCGACCTCAAGTTCCACGACCAGCAGCACGCCCGCAGGCTGCTCGGACGCTGGCTGGTCGAGGCCGGTCGCGAGATCCTGACCGATGCCCACGCCGTGGTGCCGGTGCCGCTGTCGCGCCTGCGCCTCTGGCTGCGGCGCTACAATCAATCGGCGGTGATTGCCGCCGAGGTGGCGCGGCGTGCAGGGATCGCATACCGCCCGCTGGCGCTCGTCAGGACGCGCCGGACCCGGCCGCAGCCGGGCCTGTCGGCGCGCGAGCGGGAGGAGAACGTCCGCGCGGCGTTCAGGGTGCCGAGATCGCGCGTGCCCGAGATCGCCGGCCGCAACGTGGTCCTGGTCGACGACGTGGTGACGACCGGCGCGACGGCGAACGCCTGCGCCCGTGCGCTCAAGTCGGCCGGCGCCGCCCGCGTCGACATCCTGGCGCTGGCCCTCGTCACCGATCGGGTGCCGACAGTGCGCTGACCGCCACATTTCCACGACCATCACGGCGGAATGAGCATTTCGTCGCGGCGATAGTTGGACTTTGCCGCCGGCGTCACTAAATTCGAGGACTCGACGAGGACCGGAGACGAATTGCCGATGTCGAAGATCACGATCTACACGACCATGCTCTGTCCCTATTGCCACATGGCCAAGGATCTGCTGCGCCGCAAGGGCGTGAGCTACAACGAGAT
>JAKAML010000051.1 GCA_021812845.1 Pseudomonadota bacterium | reverse complement strand
TCAACATCGCCTACCAGAAGGGCTCCAAGGTCGAGGTCGACATGATGCGCGTGATGCTCAAGCGTCTGACGCTGACCGGCTCCACGCTCCGCATCCGGCCGGCCGAGGTCAAGGGCCGCATCGCGCGCGGGCTCGAGACCGAGGTGCTGCCGAGGCTCGGCCACCCGGGCAATCCATCCGGTGCGATCAAGGTGGTGATGGACGAGACCTTTCCCCTGTCCGACGCCGCCAAGGCGCACGCGCGCATGGAGACGAGCCAGCACATCGGCAAGATCGTGCTCGCGGTCGGATAGCGCCGAGCACGGCAACGGATCGGATCGGATCGGAACCGAAGGGAGCGCATCACGGCATCTGCCCCCGAGCGCGCTCGCGCCGTCAGGCCCGGACGCACCTACGTCGGCCAGCAGGGCTTCACCTGCGAGGCCGGTGTCTCGCGCCGGACCGCGGGCGAGACCGCGGTCTGCCTCAATGTGCTGCCGATGCCGCACGGCGCGAAGGCGAATTCGCACTACCACGAGGACATCGACACCATCGCCTGTCTGCTTGCGGGAGGCTGCGCGGTCTACCACGTCGACCGGCTCGAGCTCCGCCTCGACGTGACCGGGGGCGAGCAGGTGTTCATGCCGCGCGACGTGCCGCAACCAGCCTTGACCGACAGCGGCGCGCCGCAAAGTGGATCGTGGTCCATTCGTCGGGCGGCGGCCAGGACGACGTCGTCATGACGCCCGGGCTCGACGCCCTGCTGCCGCCGGCGTGACGCGAGCGACGCCGCCGTCATCGCCCGCGCGCGGCGAAGCGTCTCGAGAGGCGACCGATCACCCTTCCCGGGCAGCTCGACTGAAGATCGCGGCCGCGGCCACGCCGAGAAGGCTGGCGAGCACGATGTTGAGAATCCCGACGACCGACCCCACGCGGTAGTCGTTGAGGACGATCGAGACCTGCCGCCCGGCCGCGGCGTGACGGACGCTCACGTCCTCCAGCAGATTGCGCGAGACGACCTCGACCGCATCCGGACGACGCTCGGCAGCGCCCGGCAGATAGAGGGACTGGTCCGAGACGACGACGATCTGCCGATCGAGTGACATCAGGCTCGTGTCGGCGGCGAATGACAGCCGAGGCAGGCACCTCGGTGATCGACCGTCATGAGTGAAATAGGTGTAGCGGAGATCGAGATCGACGAGGCTCATGTGTCCGCGACCGGCTTCGATCGACCGATCGAGCTGCATCGGGCAGCGATGATCCGGCTTCTCGAACTCGTTGCGCCAGCCGAGTTCGAACGCCTCCTCATGCGACAACACCCGGGCGAAGACCATGAGCGAATAGACGTGGGGGCAGTCCTTCGCCACGTCCTCCCGGGCAAACTCGATATCGGCGACACGGTTCGCCAGCCCGTTGCGCGGGCCGATCACCACCGCCCGAAGCGGCATGTGGCATTCGGGTCGTTCCGCGCCGTCACCGGACTTGACCGGAGTGTGCCAGATCAGGTTGCCCTGGCGCCCCGGCTGGACCAGGAACTGCGGGGCGTTCAACAGCACGAGAAGCACGATCAGCACGGCCGTGAAGGCCGTCCAGCGACGTCGTGACGACAATGCAGCGCGTTGGTCGGACATGATGGCGCGCCCGCGTTCCGAGGATCACCCTCCGCCGGTACCGCCCCGATACTGCCGCCCGCCCTGCCGGATGTCGATCGCCAAGCATCGCGGCGCGCGAAAGAGGTCCGCGCGATGGCCAGCGACGATCGCGGCGAATGAGCCGTCACGACCGGCCAGCGCGGCCAGTCGGCGACCTGAGGGCGACCAGAGAGTGGCCAGTGGGTAGCGAATGGGAGTGCCATGGGCACGTCCCGGGGGCACGTCCCGGGGGCACGTCCCGTTGGCAGGCCTCACCGGCGGGATCCGCGGGCGGGCCAGGCTGGCCCCCGTCACTGGCCCCCGTCACTGGCCCCAGTCACTGGCCCCCGTCACTGGCAAGTCTGCACCAGCGTCCAGCTCACGATCCGGCAGCGCTCTCGGCCGTTGACGAGCGTGCACTTCCGGTTCGGGTGGCGCTGATAGTCGCAGTAGTAGCGCCGCGCGCCGAACCCGGCGAACCCCGAGTAGCCGCGCACCGGCCCCGCGTGCTCGCTGGTCCAGTAGTGGTAGCTGCGCCGGGCGTCGGCCGTGACCGGCGCCAGCATCAGGATTGCGGCGGCCGCCGCCGCGAAACCGAGTGTACGCGTCATGCATCTGCTCCCTTGACTGCTCAGGCCAGATATGGTGACGGCGCCCGGTGACTGCCATCCAGGCGACGGGGCGAGGACGGTGCGTGGTGCGCTGGAGGGTGACAGGGTCGAGCCCTGCCATGAAGTGGGAGTGACGAGTGGCGACGGCCCCGCGCGCGGCGCTTGTCATCTGCGCGTGGGCGCCCCTCCAGCCCCGCGCCCGGCTCGGGCCTGCGCATGGCCGCCCGCCTGCCCAGCGAGCCGATACGAACGGACCGAGGCCAGAGCGCTCGACCGCTGATATCCTGTTCCGCTCTGCTCCGTCGCGGCCTCCGGCGACGGCCGCCCCTCGGCGCCGTCAGCGGCGCGCTACCGCCGGGAACCTCCGTGCTGTCCGACAAGACCCGCTCGATCCTGCTGCTCGTGGCCGTCGAGGTGCTGGCGATGAGCCTGTGGTTCGTCTCCGCCGCCGTGCTGCCGGAGATGCTGCGCGAGGCCCCGCTGCCGCCCGTCCAGCAGGCAGCGCTTTCCAGCGGCGTGCAGGCGGGCTTCGTCGTCGGCGCGGTGCTGTCGGCCGTGCTGGGCCTCGCCGACCGCTACGATCCGCGCCGCGTCCTCGCGCTCTCCGCCCTCGCCGCCGGCCTCGCCAACGGGCTGCTGCTCGCGGTGCCGCCGTCGAGCGCGGTCGCCGTCGCCGCCCGCGTGGCGACCGGCGCCGCGCTCGCCGGCGTCTATCCGGTCGGCATGAAGATCGCCGTCGGCTGGGGGCAGGCGGACCGCGGCTTCCTGGTCGGCGCGCTGGTCGGCGCGCTCACGCTCGGATCCGCGGCGCCGCACCTGATCGCCCTCTCCGGCGGCGCCGATTGGCGGTTCACCGTCGTGCTCGCCTCCCTCGCCGCACTGCTGGCGGCGTTGCTCGTGCTCCGCGTCGGGATCGGTCCGTACCACGCCCGTGCCACCGCGTTCGATCCCGCCGTGATCGCGACGGCGTGGACCAACCGCCGGGTGCGCCTGGCCTATGCCGGATACTTGGGACACATGTGGGAGCTCTACGCCATGTGGGCGTGGATCGCCGCCGCGACCGCCGCGTCCTACGGCGCCAGCCTGCCCGCGCCCGACGCCGAGCGGCTCGCCAAGCTCACCGCCTTCGTCGCGATCGCCCTCGGCGGGCTCGCCTGCGCCGGCGCCGGCCTCGCCGCCGACCGTATCGGCAAGGCGAACGTCACCATCGTGGCCATGATCGCGAGCGGGGCGGCGGCACTCGCCACCGCCGCCAGCTTCGGCGGTCCGCCGTGGCTCACCTTCGCCGTAGTCGTCGTCTGGGGCATCGCCATCGTGCCGGATTCGGCGCAATTCTCGGCGCTGGTCGCCGATGCCGCCCCGCCCGAGCAGGCCGGCAGCCTGTTGTCGCTGCAGACCGCGCTCGGCTTCGCGCTGACGATCCTCACCGTGCAGGCGACGCCGATCCTGGCTGCGAGCCTCGGCTGGCCGGCGGTCCTCGCCGGACTCGCACTCGGCCCGGGGTTCGGGGTCGCGGCCATGTGGCGGCTCAGGGCCATGGGTTCGCCGTCGCGGTGAGGCCTTCCTCAGTCGGCCCGGCCGCCGACGGTCTCGGCGACCGGCCCGGCGCGCGACATGCAGAGGATCAGCGCCGTTCTCGTCGCGGCGCAGTCCGCCACCAGCGCCGCCAGCAAGGCGGGGTCGTGCGCGAGGGCATCCTCCTCGGCGACGAGGATGCGCGGCGCCCGCGACAGGGCCCTGGCGATACGCACCCGACCGGCGACCGACGGCGGAAGTCCGGCGACCTTTAGCGCCAGCACGTCCGCCGCACCCTCTCCGGGCGCCACGAGACCCGTCAGTCGCAGGATCTCGTCCTGCCTCGAGTCGTCGACGCCCGGACCGCGGCACTTCCTCAGGTTGCCGCCGACCGTGCCGCGCAGGAGCGGCAGATCCTCCGAGGACGCGGCGATCAAGCGCCGGTAGGCGGCCTCGGGTACAGTCTCGATGAGGCGCCCTCCGAGCCGGATTTCGTGGCGCACCCCGGCACCGATCCTCGCAAGCTGGAGAAAGACCGCCCGGCGCACGGGGGTGGCGCACGAACCGAGATCGAGCAGCCGCGCCCTGTTCGGAGCGACGTCCTCATCGGGCAAGTCGGGATCGACCGTGACGCCCATGAGGAACAGCACCGGCGCCTGGTGGTCGGACCATGGTGCCGCGCCCGCTCCATCGGGCAGGCCAGGCAGCGCGAGCAGTCGCTCGATCCGCTCGATCGCCGCCCGATAGCCGACCCAGTAGTCGGTGGCGCGCGTCAGATCCTGAAGCTGGCCCAGCACGATCCCCAGCAGGAACAGCCATGCGACGGGGCTGCCACCATCGTCGAACGGCGAGGCCTGCAGCGGCGCGACCGCAATCATGACCGCCAGCAGCAGGATTGCCAGCGGAACGAGTGCATCCGCGGAATAGCGGACGAGGCCTGACCGCCAACCGCGCCGGGTCATCGATGCCGTCAGCTCCGCCGACAGCGCCGAGATCGTCGTCGTCTCCGTCCGGGTACGGGCAAAGGCGACCAGCGTCGCCCGGCTGGCGATCCTGTCCGCCAGCGCCGATGCGAGCCTGCCGCGCTCGGCGCGCGCCTTCCGCACGCTGGCATTGAGCGGTACCGACAGGATCGCAACGACCGCCAGCACCAGCGCGATGGCGGCCGCCGTCACCAGCGCCAGTCGGGCATCCGTGGCCGACATCACGACGAGCAGCGCGAGAATGCAGATCGAGGCCACCGCTACGGCCGACACGCCGTAGCTGATCCAGTTCTTGACGCCCAGGAGATCATTGGTCAGGCGCGCGATCATCGGGCCGATCGCCGCGCCCCGCGCCTGCACCGGCACCGTCAGCACATGAGCGAACACTCGGACGCGGACGTCGTGGACATAGGACAGCCCGAACGCCTCCGCGTCGCGCCGTTGCAGCGCCCGCAACAGGACGATGCTGAGCCCGCCGAGCGCGAGCAGTCCCAGCGACCACAACGCCTCGACGCGGGGCACGGGCGCGTTCGCCACGCGCAACGCCCGCTCCACAACGAACGCGAGCCCGGTGGCGGCCGCAGCCTGGGCCAGGCCATTGGCCACCAGCCGCAGCAGCAGTCCGCGGCGTCCCGCCTCAAGCAATGAGGGCAACATGATCGCCGCCTCGGCTCGGGATCCGATCGAGCATGGCCGGGGAGCGCAGCAGCGTCGCCGCGATCGAAGCCGATTGCAGTTCGGCGAGCCTCAACACCGGCAGGCCGGTCACGCAGCTCGCCTCGCGGCTCGCGAGCGGCGAGTTCGTCATCACACCCGCCAGGAACGGGACATGGTAGCCGTGCTGTTGCAACCAGCGCGTTCCGGTGACGGCGCCCATCGAATCGAGCGACGAGAAGACCACCGCGCCGATCCGGTGACGGAACGTCGGGCGCTCGAGCAGATCCCGCGTTTCCTGCTGGAGGAGCCCGTCGGCGACCTCGACCACCGCGACCTCGGCACCGCCGGCCTGAAGCTGCTGGACCAGCCGCCAGGCCCCGGCCTCGATCTCGTTCACCGCGACCTTGTAGGTCGTGGCGAAGCCGGCGTCGTTGAAGTCCAGCACCGACCGCGCACCCGAGTCGCGCATCAGCCAGGTGTCCTTGCCGGCACTCGTGCCGGTGATCTTGGCGGCGCCGACGGCCATACCCGCCTTGCTCAGCCCGTGGATCAGCTTGGCGGCGGTGGTGGTCTTTCCCGAGTTCATCGAGGTGCCGACCGACAGGATGATCGGAATGCGGATATCGCAGCCGGTCGCAGCGATCCGGAAGTCGCGCACGTTGAGCGGCTCGCCGGCCGCGTCGCCGACGATGCCGAGGGGCATGATCTCGGTCGGCGACCTCATGCTCGCGTGCCAGCTCAGCGCCAGCCCGGCGATGCCGCCGGCCGCAACCATGTGGCAGGCCCCGATGTCGTCAGGAACGACAGCCTCGAACTGGTCGGGTGCGTAGCGGTTGCCATAGCAGAGCAGAACCTCGTCGCCGGCGTAGAGTGTGGCGCGCCGGCCGGTCGTCAACTCCACGCCGTCGTGGTGGCCCGGCTTGTCGACGCGCGCCAGAACGAAATCCCCGGCCGAAGGCGCAACGCCGGATTGCAGCAAGGTGCGCGCGCGCTGATGGTCGAAGCGCCGTGTCGAGAAGGCCGCCTTGGCGGTGAGCAACCGATTGCGATCAAGATGCAGCATTGGGCTGTTTCCCTGATTGGACTTGACGCCTGCAAGAGCCGCCTCTGTGCGGCCCGAAGCGGCAGGGAAACGAGAGGCCGGCCGTCATATTCCGAGCTTGTTTTGTCATATATTTCACATGCTTGACATGAATCTGTCATGTCCTGACCGACCCGACCTGGACCGTGCGCGGGCGTTCGCGGCGGCACCGCGCCAGGGCCTGCGGCGCCGCCGGCCCTGGCCTGCATCGAGTGGAATTTCCGGCAGCGGACGTCGCCCGGGTGGCCTTGCCCGGTGCCGCCGGCAGGGTCTCGAGACGACGGCGCCCCGCTACCACCTGAGCCCGGTCATTGCCGCCACGGGGCGCGGGCTGCCGGCCGGGAACAGCGCCTCGAGAGCCACGGCGTCCAAGGGACGCCCGGCCGCGACGTGAACGCCCGAGGCGACGAACACGCTGCGGATGCCTGCCTTGGCCGCGCCCTCGATATCGGTGCGGATGCCGTCGCCGATCGCGAGCGTCCGCGACCTCGCGACCTCGCGGCCGCGCAATGCGGCCGCCCTCCGGTACGCCATGTCGTAGACCGGCAGGTGCGGCTTTCCCGCGTAGTGGACGCGGCCGCCCCGCGCCTCGTAGGCGGCCGCGATGGCGCCGGCGCAGTAGACGATGGCGCCGCCGCGCTCGACCGTGAGATCGGGATTGGCGCAAATCATCGGGATGACGCGGTCGACGAGATCGTCGAGGGTCGCGGTGTAGGCCTCGGGTGTCTCGGTGGTGTCGTCGAAGAGGCCGGTGCAGACGACGACGTCGGCCGCGTCGGGGGGGACGAGACGGGCGCCGAGCCCGGTGTAGATGCCGAGATCGCGCTCGGGGCCGAGATGGCCGATCGTGCGACCTTCGGCGACAGCCGCCGTGATCGCCGCCCGCGCCGCGTCCCCCGACGACACGATGGCGTCGTAGGCGTCGCGCGCGACGCCGACCCTGTCGAGCTGCTGCACGACGTCCGCCTCCGGACGCGGGGCGTTGGAGAGGAGGAGCGCGGTCCCGCCTCCGGCGCGGAAGCGCCGGCAGGCCTCGACAGCTTCGGGAAAGGGCCGCACGCCATTGTGCATCACGCCCCAGATGTCGACCAGCCAGAGCTCGGCGGTCGCGGCGAGCGGTGCAATGTGGGACACGAGCGGAATCGATGCGGGTTCGTCCTGGGTCATGGCCGTTCCCTACACCGGCCGGCGCCCGTCGCGCGAGGCCGGACCAAAAAAAATCGGGAGCCCATCGATGGGCTCCCGAGTTGACCAAGTCAGTCATGAAC
>JAKAML010000050.1 GCA_021812845.1 Pseudomonadota bacterium | reverse complement strand
GCTGGCGGTCGGCCTCCGTGGCGAGGCGCGCGGCCTCGGCGGCGAGGGCCGCCCTGATCGCGGCGAGCTCGGCCGCGAAATCGTCGGCCGTGCTCGTCACCGCGACCTCGCCCGAGGTCGCCGACGGGGTCAGCGCGCCCCGGCCCGGCCGCGACCGGACCTTGCCGCTGTCGCGCTTGAGATAGAGGTCGGCGTCGTCGGACAGCAGCAGGGGAGCGCGCACCGTGGTGCCGACGAGCTTCGGATCGGCGACGAGGCGGTCGCGCAGCACGTCGGCGGCGCCGGACGACAACAGGCGGTTCAACTGGCGCTCGGCGCCGCGGCTCTCGATGCCGGGGATGGCGGCGGCCAGCGCAGCCCTGGTGACGGGGTAGTAGTCGCCGGCCCGGATCGTTGCGGCGTCGGCCTGACCGGCTGCGCCGAAGGCGTCGGCGGCCACCGGCACGTCGAGCACGAGCCGGTGCTGGGTGAACGCCGGCAGGCCGCGCAGCAGCACGTCGGCGAGCAGAACGGCGACGAACAGCGTGGTCAGGCCGAGGGCGAACAGGCCGTAGCTCCTGAAACGGGCCTCGCTGCGATAGCGGGCGCGCAGGCGCGCCTCTGTCGCCGCCGAGGCGGGGCCGGTGCGGCGCGGCGCGGCCAGACCGGGGCTGTGCATGGAGAGGTCAGTCATATTGCTCCCTGTACCGACGGACGATGACGAGGGCGATGACGTTGAGGATCAGCGTGAAGAAGAACAGCACGAAGCCGAGCGCGAACGCGGCCAGCGTCTTGGCGCTGTCGAACTCCTGATCGCCGACCAGGATGGTCTTGATCTGCACCGTGATCGTGGTGACGGCGTCGAGCGGGTTGAAGGTCAGGTTGGCGGCGAGGCCGGCGGCCATGACGACGATCATCGTCTCGCCGATGGCGCGGCTGATGGCGAGCATGAAGGCGGAGACGATACCGGGCAGCGCGGCGGGCAGGATCACCTGCTTGATGGTCTCGGACCTGGTGGCGCCGAGCGCGTAGGCGCCGTCGCGGAGGGATTGCGGCACGGCGTTGATGACGTCGTCGGACAGCGACGAGATGAAGGGGATGATCATCATGCCCATGACGAGGCCGGCGGCGAGCGCGCTCTCGGAGGCGATGTCGAGGCCGAAGCCCTCGCCCCAGCCGCGGATCAAGGGTGCCACCGTCAGCGCCGCGAAGAAGCCGAGCACGACGGTCGGGATGCCGGCCAGGATCTCGAGCACCGGCTTGGCCCAGGCGCGGAACGCGGGCGTGGCGTACTCGGCGAGGTAGATGGCGGAGAAGAGGCCGAGCGGCCCGGCGACGAGGATCGCGATCACGGTGATGAGCAGCGTGCCGGTGAGCAGCGGGATGAAGCCGAACGCGGTCTTGATGTCGCCCTGGTCGGCGCGGAGTGCGGCCTGCGGGTTCCATTCGGTGCCGAACAGGAACTCGGTCACCGAGGGCCGGCCCTTTAGCGCCGGATCGAAGAAGAAGCGGAAGGTCTCGTAGAGGACCGAGAACACGATGCCGATGGTGGTCAGCACGGCGACCGTCGCACAGGCGAGCAGCACCACCCGCACGACGCGCTCGAACAGGTTGCGGGCGCGGAAGCCGGAGGAGACGCGGCCGAGGCTCCACAACAGCCCGCCGAGGGCGAGGACGGTGCCGACGGCGTAGACCACGAGCCCGCCGGTCGCGGCGACCGAGCGCATCACCCGGGCAGCGCCCGCGACCTCCGGCGACGGCTCACCGGCGACCTTGCCGGCGACGACGTTGTGCAGCTCGCGCAGGGCAGCGCCGCGCTGCAGCTCGCTCGCGGTCAGCTCGGCGGGCAGCGCCGCCAGCGCCCGGGTCTCGGCGAGGCGCGAGACGACCGGCGCCCCGATGGCGAACACGGCGAGCATCGGCAGCATGACCAGGGCGGCGGCGAGAAGCCCGTGGTAGAGCGGCAGTGAATGGAGCGAGGCGCGGCCGCCGGAGACTGTGGCGATGGCCTGCGCCCGCGAGCGCACGAGGAGGAATCCGGCGAGCGAGAGGACGGCGATCGTCGCGAAGTAGAGCCCGGACATGGATGCCACCTTGAGAACCCGTCGTGCCCGTCACGATCGGCCACCGCCGCGCGGCGGCTTCTCCCGAGCACGCGCGGCGACGTTTAGCAACGTCCCGGCCGGCGGAATAGTCCCGCGCGGCGAAAGTCCGATGCGATGGAGCGGCCGGCGCCCCGCCGAAGGGCACCGGCCGCTCCGGAGTTGCGTCAGTTCACGAGGTCCGCGGACAGCGACTTCATCGCCTTGGCGGCCTCGGCGACCTTGGCGGCCTCCTCCTTCGGAAGCGCGACGAGGCCCTTTCTCGCGAGGTAGCCGTCCTTCGACATCGCCTTGTCGGAGACGTACTCGGCGACGAACTTGTCGAGGCCGGGGATGACGCCGACGTGCTGCTTCTTGACGTAGATGAAGAGCGGGCGGGCGCCCTTGAACTTGCCGCTGGCGATGGTGTCGAAGTCGGGCTCGACGCCCTCGATCTTGGCGCCCTTGAGCTTGGAGATATTCTCCTCGAGGAACGAGAAGCCGAAGATGCCGACGGCGTTCTTGTTGGCCTCGAGCTTCTGCACGATGACGTTGTCGTTCTCGCCGGCTTCGACGTAGGCACCGTCCTTGCGGATCGACTTCCAGACCTTGTCGAAGGCCTTGACGTCGGTCTTCCTGAGCTCCTTCAGGCTGTCGAAGCCCTCGGCGCCCTTCTCCATGTAGAGCTCGTGGAAGCTGTCGCGGGTGCCGGAGGTCGGCGGCGGGCCGAGCACCTCGATCTTGACCGCCGGCAGCGAGGCGTCGACGTCGGCCCAGGTCTTGTTGGGGTTGGCGACGAGCTTGCCGTCCTTGTCGGGGACCATCTCGGCGAGGGCCTGGAACACCTGCTTGCGCGTCAGCGCGAGGGCGGGGCCGGACTTGGACTGGGCGATGACGAGCCCGTCGATGCCGACCTTGATCTCGACGACGTCGGTGACGCCGTTCTTCTTGCAGTCCTCGAACTCGCCCTTCTTGATCGCGCGGGAGGCGTTCGAGACGTCGGGATGGCCGATGCCGACGCCGGCGCAGAACAGCTTGAAGCCGCCGCCGGTTCCGGTCGATTCGACGACCGGCGTCTTGCCGCCGCCGGACTTGCCGAACTGCTCGGCGACGGCGGTGGTGAACGGATAGACCGTCGACGAGCCGACGACGCGGATCTGGTCGCGTGCCGACGCCGCGCCGGCGGAGGCGATCGTGCCGGCGACGGCAGCGGCCGTCGCAAGGCTGAGAATCCTGCTGTTCACGCTGATCTCCATCTGATGCGTGCCCTCGGAGGCGCGGTCGAAGTCCGTCCTGCCTCCGTCCGGGCGCCACGGCCCGGATGCGTCATGATTAGACCAGTCACGATTCCGTTTTATGACAAATCAACATATTGATTCTGCATGACTTAGGTTGGCTCTGCGAGTCCGGCCGCGACCTCGTCGAAGGCGACGGCGAAACGCGAGCCCCGGCCGAGGGTCGACGAGATGGCGAGGTCGGCGCGGTGGCGCAGGGCGATGTGCTTGACGATGGCGAGGCCGAGCCCGGTGCCGCCCTTCTCGCGGCTCGAGGCGGCGTTGACGCGATAGAACCGCTCGGTCAGCCGCGGCAGGTGCTCGGGCGCGATGCCGGGGCCGTCGTCGATCACCGCCGCGGTCAGCCGCGCCGGCCCATCGGACGCCGCCTCCGCGCGCTCGATCCGGACCTCGACCTTGCCGCCGGGGCGGCCGTACTTGATGGCGTTCTGCAGCAGGTTCTGCAGCAGTTGCACGATCTCGTCGCGGTCGCCGCGGATGCGCGCCGGCTGCGGCTGGCGGTGCACGGTCACCTCGACCCCGTCCTCGCGCGACAACGGCTCGAGGGTCTGGCGCACGTAGGCCGCCACCTCGTTGAGATCGACGGTGCCGCGCGGCAGCAGGTGGGCGCGCATCTCGACCCGCGACAGGGACAGGAGATCGTCGATGAGCCGCGTCATGCGCATCGCCTGGGAGGCCATCAGCCCGAGGAAGCGCTGGCGCGCCGCCGCATCGTCGCGGGCGGGGCCCTGCAGCGTCTCGACGAAGCCGCGCAGCGAGGCGAGCGGCGTGCGGAGCTCGTGGCTGGCGTTGGCCACGAAGTCGGCCCGCATCTGGTCGAGGCGATCCTGCTCGGTGAGGTCGCGGAAGGTGACGAGGTGCGAGGGCAGGCTGGTCGGCGCGCGCGGCGCCACGAGGCGGGAGACCGTCACCGACAGCCGCCGGTCGAGAGGCACCCGCTCGAGCATCTCGACGGTGATGCTCTCGCCCGCGGCGCCGGCCCGGTCGATCGCATCCATGAGATCGGGGTGGCGGGTCACATGGCTGAACGGCACGCCGTCGCGGATCCGCGGGAACAGCTCGCGCATGAGCGCGTTGGCGTGGGCCACCTGGCCCAGCCGGTCGAGCGCGACGGCCGGCTCGGGCAGCGCGTCGACGACGAGCCGCCAGCCGTCGGACCGGCCGAGGGACGTCGCCGAGGCCCTGGTCGCGGCGAGCGCGGTCGTCAGGACCGGGTCGGGGGCGTCGTCGGCGGCATCGTCGCCGGGCCCGAGGTCGTCGCCGTCGGGCAGCGCGGCGGCGGCGGCGGTGACGGCGAGCATGACGAGGAGCGCGAAGCCGGCGCTCATGGGCCCGGCGCCGGAGAGCACGAGGAGCGCGGCATAGAGCGCCGCGAGCAGGCCGGCGCGCCGGGCGAGCCTGCGGCCGTGGCGGAGGATCCGCTGCCGCAGGGCGCGCGGCACCCCGTGCCAGGGGGAGCCCGGCCGGGCGTCGCGATCGGTGGCCTCGGTGTCGTCACCCGTCCCGTCCATCAAGCCTCCTGCCTCGAGTTCCGCGAGTCCTAGTTGCGTCGAGGCCGCGGTCCGGCGCAACAGCGATTGCGCTTGCGTCCCTCGCACGGCCGAACAAAATTGCGGTGACGGCCGGGGACGGGCACGAAACGGCGTTGATCGGGGGCGTGGCATGGGCAAGGGCGGAAAGCCGGGCGCGGGGGAGAAGCCGGGCAAGCCCGGCAAGAAGGCGCGCCGGGAGGGCGGCGCCGACGAAGGCGCGGGCGGCGAGGCCAAGGCGGGCGACGGCCGGGACGCCGCGGCGGCGTTCGACATCGACGATCCCGATCTCCCGAAGGCGATCGAGAACCGCGCGCTCGCCTCGGGAGGCTATCCCTACGACGACACGATGAAGCGCAAGGACTACGAGGAGCAGCTTCGCCCGCTGCAGATCGAGCTCCTGAAGCTGCAGGCGCACA
This sequence comes from Pseudomonadota bacterium, assembly GCA_021812845.1. GTDB lineage: Bacteria > Pseudomonadota > Alphaproteobacteria > Rhizobiales > Hyphomicrobiaceae > JAKAML01. Next base: position 2,442 of record JAKAML010000050.1, on the reverse strand, counting down.
TCCAGCGCACGGGCCAGCGCGTGGTCGCTCTGTTCGAAGGCCGCGACAGCGCCGGCAAGGGCGGCAGCATCGGCGCCATCATGGCCCATCTCAATCCGCGCCACGCCCGCGCGGTCGCGCTGTCGAAGCCGACCGAGACCGAGCGCGGGCAATGGTACTTCCAGCGCTACGCGGCGCATCTGCCGACCCGCGGCGACATCGTGCTGTTCGACCGCTCCTGGTACAACCGCGCCGGCGTCGAGCGGGTGATGGGGTTCTGCACCGACGAGGAGCTGGCGGACTTCCTGCGCGAGGCGCCGGAGTTCGAGGGGATGCTGGTGCGCGACGGGGTGCAGATCTTCAAGTTCTACCTGACCATCGGCCGCGAGATGCAGCTCGTGCGCTTCCACGAGCGCCGCCACGATCCACTGAAGCAGTGGAAGCTCACCGACATCGACCTCGCCGCCATCGGCAAGTGGGACGACTACACCAGGGCGCAGCACGAGATGTTCCGCTTCACCCACACCGCGACCAGCCCGTGGACGGTGATCCGCGCCAACGACCAGCGGCGGGCGCGGCTCGAGGCGATCCGGGTGATCCTCGCCGCGTTCGACTACGACCGCAAGGACAGCGGCATCGCCGGCGTGCCCGACGCGACGATCGTCGGCAGCGGTCCCGAGTTCTTCTACGGCACATGACGGCGGAGCAGCGAGCGGCAGAGGATTGAGACCTGCCCGGACATCGCGCCCGGGCGGCGGCAGCAGAGCGGAACACGGCCATGGAAACGATCGTCGCCTTCATCCAGACCAACAAGCCCTACATCGACGCGGCGCACGCGCTGAGCTCGGCGATCAACATCGTCGGCTGGCTGCTCGGCGCGGTGCTGTTGTGGATCGCGTGGCGCCGCAACAGCATCAAGAGCTTCCAGGTCGGCCCGGTGAACTTCCAGATGGAGGAGGCGGCGGTGGAGGCGACGGCCACGGCGGCGCGCGACTGGCAGGCGAAGGCGCCGATGCAGACCTTCGACCTCGGCCGCATCCGCGAGACGGTGGGCCGCGCGTTCCGCCCGGCGGTGCTCGACAACCTGACCGGCCGCTCGGTGCTGTGGGTGGACGACCGGCCGGCCAACAACGCGCTCGCCGTGCGCGCGCTGAGGAAGTTCCATCTCGACGTCGAGGAGGTGACGAGCACGGAGGCGGCGCTCGAAGTGATGCAGCGCCGCCATTTCGACCTCGTGATCTCCGACATGGGCCGCGGCGACAACAAGCGGGCCGGCTACGTTCTGCTCGGCGAGATGCGGCGCAAGGGCAGCATGGCGCCGTTCCTGATCTTCTCGAGCTCGGACCGGCCGGAGTTCCGCCAGGAGGCCATGGACCGCGGCGCGCAGCTCTCGACCAACAGCATCGTCGAGCTCCTCGACTACATCATCCGCGACCTCGGCGAGCGGAAGTAGCCACGCGCGGACGGGAGAGCGGTCGCGCAGCCCTACATCCGCCCCGGCGGCGCACCTTCTCCCGGCGGGAGAAGGAAAGTGAGGGCCGGAGCGCTGCGCAGGGACGATGCGGCGCCTCATCGGGCGTTAACCATGCTCGGCCTCGACTGCGGGCGGGCAACACTTTGTTGGCCGCCCGCCCCCCATAGTCCATGCCGAACGCGCCGTTCGGGCGCCCGCAGCACGGACTGGCGACATGCGCGCATCCCTCCGCCCCGCGATCCACGGCGTCCTCAGTGACGACGGCGGCGCCATTGCCATCATGTTCGCGCTCTTGCTGATGCCGATGCTCGGACTGACGCTGACCGCCATCGACTACGGCCGCGCGATCCGCCTCGAGAGCCGGCTGCATACCGCGGTCGACAGCGCCGCGTCCGCCGCGATCCAGCATATCGGCCAGGAGCGGCAGGTGCTCGAGAACGCCGCGCGCCAGCACCTCGACCAGCAGCTTCCCGAAACTCACAAGGGGATGCCGTTCTCGCTCGTCGTCTCGGAGAAGGAGCGGTCGGTCGAGATTCGCGTCGAGACCACGATTCCGACGTCGCTGATCGGGCTGATGGGCGTCGACAAGTTCACCGTGCGCGCGGCGGGCCTCGCCTACGCCCCGCGCCAGAATGCGCTGTCGAAGGATCTCGGCAGGACGATCGAGGACGCGATGCCGAAATCGGCGCCGCCCGAGGTGTCGCGGGCGATCGAGGAGCTGTCGCGGCGCGGCATGGGCGGAATGACGGGCGCGGGCGGCGGGCGCAGCCTGAGCGAGCGCGAGCAGGAGGACATGCGGCGGGCGGCGGAGGATGCGGACCGGCTGATCCGCGACGCGCTGAGCCGCCTCGGCCGCTGAGCCCGCGTCGGCGCCTGCGCCGGAGCGGCAAACAAGGACGCGTCGGCGCCTGCGCCGGAGCGGCAAACAAGGACGCGTCGGCGCCTGCGCCGGAGCGGCAAACAAGGACGCGTCGGCGCCTGCGCCGGAG
>JAKAML010000049.1 GCA_021812845.1 Pseudomonadota bacterium | reverse complement strand
TCGCCGCTGCGCGGGGAAACGTTGGTGACGGCGACGGTGACGGCCAGCCGGCCGTCCCGGGTCGGGAGGCTGGATGCGCCGGGGGCGAGGGCGTCGTAGGTGAAGCGGGCGTATCCGAGCCCGTGGCCGAACGGGTAGAGCGGATCGGTCGGCGTGTCGACGTAGCGCGAGGTGAAGCGGTCCTCGCCGGGCGGGCGGGAGGTCGGCAGCGCGTCGTAGGAATACGGAAGCTGGCCGACGCTGCGCGGAAAGCTCATCGGCAGCTTGCCGGACGGGGTGACGTCGCCGGCCAGCGCCTCGGCGATGGCGGTGCGGCCCTCCGTGCCACCGTGCCAGACGACGAGGATGGCCGCGGCCAGCGGCTCGGCGGCGGTCAGGACCAGCGGCCGGCTGGTGCTGACGAGGAGCGCGACCGGCGTGCCCGTCGCGGCGACCGCCGCCAGCAGCGCCTGCTGCGGCGGCGACAGGCCGAGTTCGGCGCGGGACGCGGCTTCGCCCCAGATGTCGCAATCGAATGCGACGGCGACGACGACGAGATCCGCGGCCCGGGCCTTGGCGACCGCCTCGGCCGGATCGCCGGCGGCGTTGCCGCAGGTGTCGGCGTAGCCCGGTGCGTAGTCGAGGCTCTGGCCCGGACGCAGCCGGGCGCGGAGCGCGGCGAGAAGCGTCTCGGTCGCGGGTGGCGTCAGGCCGGCCGGCCCCCACCAGGAAAGGTCGTAGTCGCCTGCCGCCCACGCGCCGACGAGCGCCACGCGGCGCGCCCCGGCGGCTATGGGCAGCGTGTCGCGGTCGTTCTTCAGGAGGACCAGCGACTGGCGCGCGGCCTCGCGGGCGACGGCGCGGACCTCGTCCTCGGGCGGCGGCGGCGGCAAGTCCGGCTGCGGCCGGTCGAGGAGGCCCATGCCGATCTTGACGCGGAGCACGCGGCGGACGGCCTCGTCGAGCACCGCCATCGGCACGCGCCCGGCCGCGATCTCGTCGGCGAGATGGCGCTCGTAGGCGGCACCCTCCATGTCGACGTCGACGCCGGCCAGGATCGCCTTGCGTGTCGCCTGCGCGAGGTCGGCGGCGACGCCGTGGTTCTGCAACTCGCCGATGGCATTGAAGTCGGAGGTGACGAAGCCGCCAAAGCCGAGCCGGTCGCGCAAGAGCCCGGTGAGCAGGGTCCGGTCGGCGGAAACCGGAATGCCGTTGACGGTGTTGAAGGCCGCCATGACCGTCTCCGAGCCGGCGTCGAGGGCGGCACGGAACGGCGGCAGGTAGCGGTCGAACAGCTCCGACGTCGGGATCGCGGCGCCGTTGTAGTCGCGCCCCGCCTCCGGAGCGCCGTAGCCGACGAAGTGCTTGACGGCGGTGGCGAGCCCGCCCGCGCGGTAGCCGCGGACCCGTGCGGCGGCGATGGCGGCCGCCAGATGGGGATCCTCGCCCGCGCCTTCGCTCACCCGGCCCCAGCGGGGATCGCGGGACAGGTCGACCATCGGCGCGAAGGTCCAGTTGATGCCGTGGGCGGCGGTCTCGCGGGCCACCGCGAGCGTGGTCCGCTCGACGAGAGCGGGGTTCCAGGTCGCGGCCAGCGCCAGGGGCAGCGGCATGGCGATCCGGAACACGGTGATGGCATCGAGCCCCATGACGAGCGGGATCGCGAGTCGCGACCGGCGGGCGGCGTCCTGGTAGGCGCGCACCTCGCCGGGCTCGACCACGTTCAGCATCATGCCGATCTCGCCGCGGCGGACGCGCTCGATCTGGCCGTCGATGGGGTCGCCGCGCGAGACGAGATTGAGCTGGCCGACCTTCTCCGCCGTCGTCATGAGGGCCAGGAGAGCGGCGACGCGCGCTTCGACGTGCGCCCCGCTGTGGGCGGCGGCGGCGGTCGCGGCGGGCGTGGTCGATCGGGCGGCCGGGGCGGCGGGCGGCGTCCCGGGACCGGTCGCCGCCGCGACCACGGCGGCGAGGGTGAGGGCAGCGAGCAGCAGTGCGCCGGTTCGGGGGAGCCGGTGGTGGCTCGGGGCGGGTGGTGGCTCGGACATCGCGGGCTGGAGCAGGTAAGAGGACGACCGGCCGGATGGCGGGCACCCGGTCATAGGACGCGGCGGTGTCGGCGTCCAATCGGCGACGGAGGGTGATCGCGCGGCGCGGCGACGCGGCCGCGCGGCAGAGGCGGCACGGACGGTCCGGTGTGTCCGCCGCGCAACTTTCCGCGCGCTCGCACGTTATTGATCTGGCGGACGCCTGTTCGGACGTGCGTTAACCCACCCTTGGGCGTAAATGTCACGCCCGCTGGCGGCGAGCGATGCCTTGAGAGAGCCGAATTTTCGGGGCAAAGCTGAACAGACGCGGTACGGGCTGCGGCGGTGGCCGGAGATCCGGCCGTCGGAGGGGTCTCGTAGCGAGGTGCGACAGCAGGTGCCGGACGATCGTCCGATCGCCGGCGGTGCGGCCGCCAGCGGCACGGGCGACGAGCCGCCGGTCGCGTTCGAGGACCGATTGTGCGCCCTTGGCGCGCCTGACACCGAGCGCGTCCGAGACGATGCGAGTGAGCGACGAAGCGGACCATGCGGAGTGAGGCGAAAGGCGGAATTCTGACGGTCCATTCATCCGGCGTTCAACCACAATCGTCCACCTATAAGGCCCACCGAGACGAACCCTCAATCGCCCCACATTCGTGACGTCCCTTGGAGAGGTCCATGAAGTCCAACGCGGTCAAATCCGTGGTGCTCGATATCGACTGGTCGGCGCAGACGATCCTGCCGATCGAATTCGAGGGTCGTGAGCTGACGCTCGACGCGCGCGCCTACCAGGGTGTCGACCCCGCGTCGCAGGCGCTGGCGCTGATCCATCGCGCGCCGGATGCCGCCGCCAACGAGACGCCGCTCGTGCGGGTGCACTCGGGCTGCGTGACGGGCGACATCTTCCACTCGCTGAAGTGCGACTGCTACCAGCAGCTTCAGGCGGCGATGAAGCGCGTCACCACCGCGCCGCTCGGCGTCGTGATCTATCTCCCCTATCACGAGGGGCGCGGCATCGGCCTCGTCAACAAGATCCGTGCCTATGCGCTGCAGGACCAGGGCCTCGACACGGTCGACGCCAATATCGAGATCGGCGCGCCGATCGACGCCCGCGAGTACGATCTCTCGGCGCAGATCCTGTTCGATCTCGGGATGCCGGAGATCCGGCTCCTGACCAACAACCCGGCCAAGGTCGAGGCGTTGAAGGCGCAGGGCATCAAGGTCGTCGAGCAGGTGCCCGTCGTGACCGAGCCGAGCCTCTACAACAAGCGCTACCTCGAGACCAAGCGCGCCCGCATGGCGCACAAGATCTGAGGCCTCCATTCGCGCTTGGGCTGTTTGCGGACAACCGTGCAGGCAGCCGCGCGGCCGGATCGGCATGATGCCCGCGCCGGCCCTCCGGCGCGGGCTTTTGCGTGTCAGAGTGTCCCTGGAGGCCGATATGCGAGAGAGAGCTCTGGCCAGCATTCCGTTCGCCGATCACTGGGCCGAGCCGCCGCCGCGGGGGGCGCGCTACGACCGTATGGTCGACGTCCTGATCAGCCCGCCGCACGAGTTGCCGGCGGAGTTGCGGCCGGCATCGCTCGTCTGGCGCTACGCCGGTGAGGTCAACAACGGCGGCCATGCCCAGTATTTCATGAACCTCGAGGCGGCAGGGTGGCCCGACGGTCTGGAGGTCGTGCCGGAGGCGACCGCGACGCTGCGGTCGATCGGGCTCGCCGCGCTGGCGGAGGTCCTCGATCGTGCCCTCGTCCGCTGGAGAGGCGCCGCGCGCCTCGCCCCCGCCGATCTCATGGAGGCCTCTGCGATCTTCGAGGAGCGCGAATTCGACGATCTCGACCGCGCATTCTACAAGCTCGATGCACCCGCCCCGCCGGGCACGCCTCCCGCCCCATCCCGGACCTCGGACGCCCTCGACCGCGAGATCGGTCGGCTGGCTGACGAATGGATCGAGGTGCTGCCGCCCGAGGACACCGACCGCGACTTGGTCGCAACCGGTGCAGGCGGCAGCAGTGGCGTGGTGTCTCCGGAGGTGTGGCTCCGGCTCGCCCGGCACGCCCGTCCTCGCGTCAGGCTGCGCGCGGCCGAGGCGCTGGTCGACACCCATCCCGACGCGGCGCGGGCGGCGCTGACCAACCTCCAGGCCCTCGGGGGCGTCGACTTTCGCACCTCGTTCCGCGCCGGCTGGGCGCTCGAGTGTCTCGACGTCAAGCGCTGAGGTCGGCGCTCACCGCGATCCCTGTTCCACCTGCAAACCGATGATCGGGTCCTGCGGGGCCTCGGTCGGGACCGTGAAACCGCCCTCGGCGACCATGCGGGCGAACAGCCCCTTGTCGGCGACGAGCGACTGGAACGTGCCGCGCTCGACGATGCGGCCGTGGTCGAGGACGAGGATCTTGTCGGCGTTGGCGACCGTCGACAGCCGGTGGGCGATGATGAACGTGGTGCGGCCGCGGCGCAGCGCGTCGAGAGCGCGCTTGATCTTGGCCTCGGTCTCCGCGTCGAGCGCGCTCGTCGCCTCGTCGAGAATGAGGATCGGCGCGTCCTTCAGGATCGCGCGGGCGATGGCGAGGCGCTGCCTTTCACCGCCCGACAGCGAGGCGCCGCGCTCACCGATGACGAAGCCGTAGCCGTCGGGCTTCCTCAGGATGAACTCGTGCGCCTCGGCGAGGATCGCCGCGCGCTCGATCTCGGCGTCGGTCGCCTCGGGTCGCCCGACGCGGATGTTCTCGGCGATCGAGCGGTTGAAGAGTCCCGCGTCCTGGAACACCACGGCGATCTCCTGGCGCAGGCTCTCGAGGGTGACGGTCGCGATGTCGTGGCCGTCGATGACGATGCGGCCCGAATCGGGCGCTCGCAGCCTCTGCAGCAGGCTGAGGGTGGTCGTCTTGCCCGATCCGGTCGGGCCGACGAGCGCCACCGTCTCGCCGGGGGCGGCGTCGAAGCGGATCGCGAACACGCCCTGCTCGGTCTTCGGGAAGCGGAAGCTGACGTCCTCGAAGGCGACGGCCCCCTTGGGCGAGGGCAGCGGTCGGGCATCCGGCGCGTCGACGATCGTCGCCTTTTCGTCGACGAGGGCGAAGAAGGTCTTGAGCGTCGGCGCGCCCTGGTGGATGCGGACGACGAAGCCCGAGAGCTGGTCGAGCTTGCCGATGAGGAGGTTGGCGAAGGCGACGAAGGCGACGATCTCGCCGACGGAGAGCTCGCCGCGGCTCGCGAGCACGGCGCCGACCGCGAACACGAGCACCATGGTGATGGTGGCCGCCGCGCGCTGCAGCACGGCCAGCAATCCCCACCAGGTCAGCACGGGATACTGGGCGGCGAGAAGCTGGCCCATCATGCCGCGCATCGCCTGCACTTCGGCCGAGAGACGGGCGAAGCTCTGCACGATGAGCACGTTTCCGAGCACGTCGCCGACGCGGCCGGAGACGCCGTAGCGGAATTGCTCGACGGCGTCCTGGCCGGTCTGCGTCTTGCGGATGACGATGATGTTGAGCACCGTGTAGCAGACGGCGAGCCCGGCCAGGATCAGCGCCATGCGCCAGTCCATGGAGATGGCGGTGGGCACCAGCAGCACGATGCCGACGAGCGCGGTCAGTTGCTCGCGCAGCGCCGACAGCCACAGCCAGAACAGCCCGTCCGAGCCCCACTGGATGGCGCTGACGATGGCGCCGGAGCCGCGTTCGGCGTGGTAGCTGACGGGCAGCGTGATGGCGCGCTCGAAAGCGTCGGCCATGACCGCGAGCCGGCGGCGGTGGGCGAGGCGGGCGGCGAGCACCGCGACGACCGTCGAGGCGACGATGCCGAACAGCCCGAGCGCCGCCCAGAGCCCGATGGTCGGGAACGCGTTCTCGCCTTTCGACAGCGCGTCGACCACGCGTCCGAACAGCACCGGCTCGGCCAGTTGCACGATCGCGATCACGATGCCCGAGAGCGCGAGCCAGACGGCGAGCGTCTTCTCGGCGGTCAGGAGGCCGAGGGCGCGGGTATAGAGCTGCACGAGGCTCATCGCTCGCGTCCTTCCGGGAGCTGGGGCCGAGCGGGCGCGCGCCAGCGGCGCGTCGTCTCGGCGATCGCCCCGGCGACTGGGCGGAATACGAAGCGGACGACGCGACGGCCGGGCGGAACGGCGACGGCGCGGAACAATACGTTCGCCTTCAGGAGTTCCGCCGGACGGCCGTCGACCTCGGCGAACCACCACGGCTGCCAGATGTCGTTCAGCACGACGTGCCCGCCGTCGGGGCTCGTCGCCTCGACCACGACCTCGGTGTGGCGATAGCTGGTGATGCGGACACGGCCGGGACGGCGCGGCGGCGCCTCGATGGCGGGCGTTCCTTCGAGGAGCACGGTCGTCGCGAGGTCGGCCTCCGCGATCGGCCAGTGCCCGGTCGCGAGGATCGCCTCGAAGTCGGCGGCGCGGACCGACGTGGCGAACAGGACGCGCGGGAGGGCGCGCGGATTCTCGTAGATATAGCCGTCGGCGGTCCGGGCGACGAGGGTCAGGTCGCCGGGGGCGAGGTTCTTGTCGGCCTCGCCGATCGGGCTGCCCGAGGCGATCCAGCGCAGGCCCAGGAGATCGGCGAGGGGGGAGCGGTACGACGGCAGCAGCGGCACGAGCTTGCGATCGCGGGTCGCCACGCTCGAATCCTCCGCACCCGTCGCGCGGGCGTAGGCACCGATCCGCACGGGATTGTAGCCGAGCGTGTTCTCGAGCCGGTGGGTGAGGCTGGCGTTCGGCCAGTGGAAGCCCATGCCGACGAGTTCGACGCGGTCGCGGCGGATCTCGGAGCGCCCGGCCGCGACCTTGGCCTTCAGGAGCGCGATGGTGTCGTTGCGGCTTTTCGGCTCGAGCACCTCGTAGTGGGCGGGTGGCAAAGCGGTGGCGCCGCCCGGGCCGTTGGCAATGGCGAGATCGAGCACGGTGAAGGCGGCGAGGAGACCGCCGGCCACCACCGGGCGCAGCGGGTAGAGCCAGGCTGCGGCGGCGAGTACCGCGGCGCCGCCCGCGACGAGAGCCGCCGCCTCGCCGAGTGGCGGCAGGGCGCGCCCGAAGGTGTCGAAGTGATTGGCGAGCTCGAGCGCGACGGCGAAGCCCGCGAGCGGCACGGCGGCGACGATCGCCCACTGCCATGCGGCCATCGGCGGCAGCGTGGCGGTCAACAGGCGATGGGCGGTGTATCCGGCGGCAACGGCGCCGAGGAATCCGATCAGGAACACGGCGTCCGCCGGGCGGCGGTAGAGATCGACGCCGGGGACCACGGCGTGCAGCACCGCGAATACCGGCGTGTACCAGCCGAGCGCGTAGAGCAGTGCCACGACGAGGGCGACGCTGACGTAGCGGATGCCGCGGCTCCACAGCACGCCGGAGACCACGCCGACGACGAGCAGCAGCGCCGGCACGGCGCCGATGTAGAGCTGGCCGACGTTCTGCGCGATGTAGAGCCCGGTTTCGCTCCATTTCATGCTGGGCGGCCCCCAGTACATCGCCATCTCGCCCGACGATCCGAAGACGTCGGGGGCCAGGAACGTCAACAGCAGGGCCGGATGCAGCGAGCCCCGACCCGCGCCCTCGAGATCGATGGCGGGCCGGTTCGAATCGGCCGCCACCAGCGCCGTCATCAGGATCGGCAGCGCGATCGTCACTGCGCCCGCGAGCCCTCCGGCGAGAAGTGGGCGCAGGGTGTCTCGGGCCTCGTCGACGGGACGGGGTGAAGACAGCCAGTGGGCGACGACGTAGCCGGCGAGAAAATAGATCGCGAGCAGCGCCACCTGATCGCGGCCGAGCACGACCATCGCGCCTGCGAGGCCGGCGGCGATGCC
>JAKAML010000048.1 GCA_021812845.1 Pseudomonadota bacterium | reverse complement strand
TCACGGCCGCTCGCGAGAAAGCGGCCGATGCGTCCGGGAAGCCACGGCGCACCGTAGGCCCCGCGCCCGACCATCACGCCCTGCGCGCCGGATTGCGACAGCGCCGTCGCCGCGTCCTCGACGGTCGTGATGTCTCCGTTGACGACGACCGGCACCGAGACCGCCTCGACGACGGCACGGACCCGCCCCCAGTCGGCGCGGCCCTTGAAGAACTGGCAGCGCGTGCGGCCGTGGACGGTGACCATCGCCACGCCGGCCGCCTCGGCCCGGCGCGCCAGCTCGGGCGCATTCATCGTCCGCTCGTCCCAGCCGAGCCGCATCTTGAGCGTGACCGGGACCTCGACCGCGGCGACCGTTGCCGCGATCAGGCGAAGGGCGTGGTCGAGGTCGCGCATCAGCGCGCTGCCGGACAGCTTGCCGGTCACCTCCTTGGCCGGGCAGCCCATATTGATGTCGATGATGTCCGCCCCGCGCGCCGCGGCGATGCGGGCGCCCTCGGCCATCCACTGCGGCTCGCGGCCCGCGAGTTGTACGACGAACGGCCCGTCGCCGTGCGGTTGGAGCCGGCGCAAGACCTGCGGCCGATCCCGGACCAGATCCTCGCTGGCCACCATCTCGGAGACCACGAGCCCCGCCCCCAGACCCTGCGCAGCGGACCGGAACGGCTCGTCGCTGACGCCCGACATGGGGGCCAGGAGCGCCCGGTTGGGCAGCGCGTGGGGACCGATCTCGATGCTCGTATCAGGGCTCACGGGGCAGTCTCGGCACGGCTGTGATTAAATTATTGGCAGCTCCTGAAGCTGCCTTCGATTTGAGCAGACTAATCGCGCCGTTCGCGCTTCGCAAGTGCGAAATCGGCCGCATGTTTGCGTGCCGGTCGGGGGACGGATAAGGAAACGGGCCACGCGCGGAACCCGCAGAGGGCCGTCCCGCGTTCCTCGTCCTGGCCCGCACGGGAGACCGAGCCTTGTCCATCGCCGCGCTGATCGTCGCCGCCGGACGCGGCTCCCGGGCCGGCGGGGAGCTTCCGAAGCAGTACGCCGAGATCGCCGGTGCGCCGGTGCTGAGCTACACCTTGAAAAGCTTCCTCAGCGTCGACGAGGTGACCGACGTCCAGGTCGTCATCCACCCCGACGACAGCGACCACTACCGGCGCGCTGTTGCCGTCGAGGCTTCGCGGCTGTGGCCACCGGTCCCGGGCGGCGCCACCCGGCAGGCGTCGGTGCTGGCCGGACTCGAGGCGCTGAGCGGAGTGGCGCCACGCCTCGTGCTGATCCACGACGCGGCGCGGCCGTTCGTCTCCCCGCGCGTCATCCGCAGCGTCATCGATGCCTTGAGCGCCGAGGCGGGCGCCATCGCCGCCGTCCCCCTGGCCGACACCTTGAAGCGACAGGGTCCGGGGCTGGCCATCGCCGCCGCCGTCGAGCGCGCGGGGTTGTGGCGGGCGCAGACCCCGCAGGGGTTCCGCTTCCGGGAGATCCTCGCCGCCCACCGCAGGGCGGCGGCCGCGGGGCTTCTGGACTTCACCGACGACGCCGCGGTCGCCGAGTGGGCCGGCCTCACCGTCACCCTGGTCGAGGACGCGGCCGAGAACACCAAGATCACGACCGCTGCCGATCTCGCGGCTGCGGCCGAGCGGCTCGCACCGGCCGCCGCCGCGGGCAACCTCGAATATCGCACCGGCACCGGGTTCGACGTGCATCGCTTTGCAGCGGGCGAGAGCGTCTGGCTGTGCGGCGTCGAGATCCCGCACGACGCCCGCCTCGACGGCCACTCCGACGCCGACGTCGGCCTCCACGCACTGACCGACGCCATCCTCGGCGCGCTGGGCGACGGCGACATCGGCCAGCACTTCCCGCCGGGCGATCCCCGTTGGAAGGGCGCCGCCTCGGCCCTGTTCCTCGCCGACGCCGCGAGCAGGGTCGCCGCCCGCGGCGGCCGCGTGGTCAACGTCGACGTGACGCTGCTCTGCGAGGCGCCGCGGATCGGTCCCTTCCGCGACGCCATGAAGGCCGCGATCGGCCGCACGCTCGGCATCGGGCCCGACCGGGTCGGCGTCAAGGCGACGACGACCGAAGGGCTCGGCTTCACGGGTCGCCGCGAGGGTATCGCCGCCATGGCCAGCGCCACCGTGGCGCTGCCGCCGGCCTGATGCCCCCGCGCCGCCCCTCCGGGCGTCCGAATGCGTTGACCCTTGCGCGCGAATCGCGCCAACTGGGTCCAAGGTGGTTGTACACCAAAATCCACCAGGGCAGATCCGCGAGGGACCCACGATGAACATGATGAGCCAGACCCTCGACCGCGGCCAGGCCGCCGCCGCCGCCTCGATGGCCGACATCGCCGAAACCACCGCCGCGACGTGCCTCGCCACGCGCGTCCGCCAGCTCTCGCGCATCGTCACCCGCGTCTACGACGACGCCATGCGGCCGCTCGGCATCACCGCCAGCCAGTACACCCTCCTCGCCCAACTGGCATCCCGCGACGGCATCACCGCGGTCGAGATCGGCGGCGACCTCGACATCGAGAAGTCGACGCTGTCGCGCAACCTGAAGCGCCTGCTGGCGCTCGGTCACATCATCATGGACCCCCCGGCCGGCCGCCGCGGACGCGGGCTGCACCTGACGCCGAAGGGCCAGGCAGTGCTCAAGGACGCCTTTCCGATCTGGCAGGAGGCCCAGCGCAGGACGACCGCCGTCATGGGTGCCGAAAGCCGGGTGATGCTCGACGGGCTGCTCGCGCAGGCGGAGCGGCTGGTCGCGGCCTGAGCGCCCCGGCGGCGGCCCCGACGAACCGACCCCGATCGTTCATTCAGCGGCGCGCCTCGGGCGCGCCGTTGTCGTTGGCGGACAGAGCTGTAGGCTGGCACCCGCGGCAGCCATGATGGGCTCACGGGAGGCGATCGTGTCCGAGCTGTTTCCATCCGACCTGATCGAGGCCGCGACCACGCTCCAGAGCCGCCTCAGGGCCGAGGGCGCGCGGATCGTCACCGCCGAAAGCTGCACCGGCGGCCTGATCGCGGCGCTCCTGACCGAGATCCCGGGCTCGTCGGACGTCGTCGAGCGCGGCCTCGTCACGTACTCCAATGCCGCCAAGACGTCGCTGCTCGGCGTCGACGAGCGGTTGATCGCCCGGGTCGGCGCGGTCAGCCCCGAGATCGCGGAGGCGATGGCGCGGGGCGCCCTGGCGGCGAGCCCGGCCGACGTCGCCGTCGCCGTCACGGGCGTCGCCGGACCCGGCGGCGGTACCGAGGCGAAGCCGGTCGGTCTGGTCCATGTCGCGGCGGTGCGGCGCGGCGGACCCTTCGCCGCGGCGGAGTGCAGGTTCGGACCGATCGGCCGCACCGCGATCCGCATCGCGACCGTGCGCGCGGCACTGGCGCTGGTTGCCGAGGTCGTCGACCGCCGCTGCGGCCCGTGACGGCCGCTCAGACCGAACCCTGCGGCCGGCGCACGCCATAGACGACCCGCGCGCGGTCCTCGAAGGCTTCGGCGAAGCGGCGGAACGCGGTGTCGAACATCGCCCCCATGAGCAGCCCCAGCGCCATCGAGCGGAACTCGTAGTCGATGAAGAAATCGACCTCGGACACACCGCGCGCCGACTGCGACGCCACCGTCCGAATGGGCTCGGCCGCCGCCACCCCGACCGAAGCGACGTCGAGAAACCGCCAGCGGTTCTCGAGCCGCCGGAACGGCCCGTCGAGGTACTCGACGAGGATCGTCCGCGCCTCGGGCTCGAGCGTCACGCGCGTCGTGAAGCGCTCGTGGATCGCCTTGTAGCCGACGCCCATGGTCGCGACGAGCACGGTCGCGTCTCCGCGCGGCTCACGGCTCCTCACGACCAGGCTCTCGCACAGCGGCAGAAACTCGGGGTAGCGCTCGACGTCGGCGACGAGGGCGTACATCTCGCTTGCCGAGAAAGCCACGCGGCGGCGGGTCGAATAGCGCGGCACGGGGCGCCGTGTCCTCTCAGCCGGCGCGGACGGCGCGGGCCGCACGCAGCCGCGCGAAATCCTCGCCCGCGTGATAGCTCGAGCGCGTCAGCGGTGTCGCGGCGACCATCAGGAACCCCTTGGCGCGGGCGATGCGCTCGAGGGCCGCGAACTCGTCGGGCGGCACGAACCGCTTGACCTCGGCGTGCTTCGGCGTCGGTTGCAGGTACTGTCCGATCGTCAGGAAATCGACGTCGGCGCTTCGCAGGTCGTCCATCAGTTGCAGCACCTCGTCGCGCGTCTCGCCGAGACCCACCATGATGCCCGACTTGGTGAACATCTGCGGGTCGAGCTCTTTCGCGTGCTGCAACAGGCGCAGCGAGTGGAAGTAGCGCGCGCCGGGCCGGATGCGGAGGTAGAGGCCGGGAACGGTCTCGAGATTGTGGTTGAAGACGTCGGGGCGCGCGGCGACGACCTGCTCCAAGGCGCCGTCCTTGCGCAGGAAGTCGGGCGTCAACACCTCGATCGTGGTGCGCGGAGTCATGGCGCGGATCGCGCCGATCACGGCCGCGAAGTGCCCCGCACCGCCGTCGGAGAGGTCGTCGCGGTCGACGGAGGTGACGACGACGTGCTCGAGCGCAAGCTCGGACACCGCGCGCGCGATGGCCGCCGGCTCACCAAGATCGAGCGGCGCCGGCAGGCCCGTGGCGACGTTGCAGAACGCACAGGCGCGGGTGCAGACCGCGCCCATGATCATCATCGTCGCGTGGCGCTTCGACCAGCATTCGCCGATGTTCGGACAGCTCGCCTCCTCGCACACCGTGGCGAGGCCGCCCTTGCGCACGATCTCGCGCGTGCGCCCGTATTCGGCCGATTGCGGCGCCCGGACGCGGATCCACGCCGGCTTCGGCAGCCGCGGCGTGTCGGGGTTGCGGGCCTTCTCGGGATGACGAGGCTTCGGCACACCGCCGGCCACGTCCCGGGTATCGATTATCGTGACCATGGCGCCCGATCATGGGTTTTCCCGGCCGCTCTCGGCACGCGAGTGTGCGCGCCGGGCGGCAGCGCGGCCCTGTCGGCCGTCGCCACGTCGAACCTATGGAGCGCCGCCCGGCCCGGCAAGTCCCCGCTGGGGCCGACCTTGGTCTCGGCCGGAGAGCTCGGGGCGGCGGCCTGCCGGCGCCCGGCAATCGGGATCCGCTGCTCAGCGGCCGAGCAGCCGCGCCAGGATGATGACGATCAGCGCGCCGATCGTCGACACGACGATCTGGTTGCCGAACACCGGGATGATCGTGTTGAAGTCGAACGGCAGCTTGAGCAGTCCGGCCTGGACCATGAGCCCGCCGAGGAAGGCGCCGATGATGCCGACGACGAAATTGCGGATCAGGCCGCCGCCGCCGAGCAGCAGCCCGGCCAGCCAGCCGGCGACGAGGCCGTTGATGGCCATGATGATCCACGGCATGTAGGGCTGAAGCTGAGCCATGAGCGTATCCCTCGCGATCTGGTTTGGTCCCGTCGGGCGGAAATCTACGCGATCAGCCGCGCCAGGAGAACGACGACGATGGCGCCGATGGTCGCCGTCACGATCTGCGACAGCAGCGCGTTGCGGATGCCGAGGTTGACGCCCAGCGCATTGAGCAGGTAGCCGCCGACGAAAGCGCCGATGATGCCGGTGACGAGATAGCGCACGAGGCCGCCGCCGCCGACGATGATCGACGCCAGCCAACCGGCGACGATGCCCATCACGCACACCACGATCAGGGATTGGAGTTGCGAATTGCTCATCGAGAGCCTCCCCGTTCGGTCCGGGTCTATTGCCCGCCTCTATTGAGCCTGAGTCCCTGCGCCCCGTCGAGCGGCGGCAACGGCCGCCGCATTCCAATGGAGCGGGACGGGCCGGATCGGGAGAAGTGGCGTCGCGCCCCCCCGACGGCTTCAGATCACGAGCGAGCCGACGCTTCGACAAGCTCCAAACCCAGGTCCTGGCCGGCCGCCGGGCCGGCCATAGACCGCATCGTGTGCGACGAGCGTAGTCTCGATGGCCGGGGCGGACCCGGTCGTGGAGTAGTGGGGAGAGGTACGCTTCCGAGGCCGGAACCTCGGCGCGCAAGTATCACTGATGGCAGCGGGCGCCGAGATACTGCGCCAGGAGGCGGTTGTACTGATCGACCTCGGCCTGCTGTTGCGGCGGCAGCTTGCGGCCGGCCTGGGCGGCCTCGACCCGCGGCTGCACGCCCCGCGACAGGAGCTTGTCCATTTCCGCGCGGACCGTCTGGCAGCTCGAGCCCTGTGGCAGCGCCCTGGCGCCAGGATCGCCGCCCGAGGTCGAGCCGCCGCATCCTGCGACTGCGGTCGTGAGCACGGCCGCAACCGCCAGCGCTCCGGCGCGCCGCGTCACCTTCGATCCCTGCCCCATCGCTCCGAGCATGTATCCTCCCGCTGGACGGCCGACATTTCCGGCGACCATTCACCATACCGGCCACCGGCGCGCAACCCCGAGTGATCCCTGGGCGAAGCGCATCGCCGCGCGGCTGTTGTACGGCCGCTCCGGCCGCCCTGCCCTGCCTCGAGAACAGGCGCGGGCAAGGGCTCCCGTGACGCGAAAACGAGCGGCGCGGGCCGCTCGTTCCACGTTTCGCCACGCGTCTCGCACGCCGCATGATGCCAATTGTCGCATCGGGCCGGCGGCCGGCGCGACGCCGGCCGCTCCGGTCACGACAGGCGACGGCTCACTGCTGCTGCGACGGCACCGTCACCACCACGTCCGTCGCGCGCGGCGCCATCGCCGCCGACGCGGGGACGGGCGTCGCCGCCGGAGCGGGGGCGGCCTCGGCCGGCTTCGCAGCGGCCACCTTCTTGACGGCCTTCTTGGCCGTCGTCGCAGCCGTCGCGGGCTTGGCGGCGGCGGCAGCGTCCTTGGCCACCGGCGCCGGCGCGGCGGCGGTTTGTGCCGGTGCCGGCACCGTGCCGCACTTCGCCTGGAAGTCGGCGTTGGCCTTGTTCAGCTCCGCCTGCTTGGCCAGCGCCGCCCGCTTGACCTGCACGCTCGGCGACTTGCCGTCGGCGGCCTGCTGCAGGCGGTCGATGGTGCCTTCCTTGCGCAGCGTGTCGATCTGGGCGGCGAGCGTCACACACGCCGGGTCGACCTTCGGCTGCGCGACCGGCGTCACCGCCGCGGTCGTGAGGTTGCTCGAGGTGCCGAGCACGCCGTCGTTGGCGCAGCCTGCCAGCGCCCCTGCAGCGACCAGCAGGGCGGCCGGGGCGGTCAAGAACTTGATCATGGATTCCCCCTCAGGAACGAGGTCTCGAAACGCGCACGCCCGTGTCCAGCCAAGGTCTACGGCGGCGGCGCGCGGGCTCACAAGGCCCGCGAGGCGGAAAGCCATTCCTGAGCGGGCCAAACCGGCTGTTGGTTGTGGATAGGTGGCCAAAGTGCCCGCAGCGCCACACGAAATGGCCGCCCTCGCGAACCCGGCGCCCGGCCGAGACGGCTGCGGAGCCGCCCTCGGGCGAATCGGTCGCTACAGCAGCATCCGCACCGGCTCCTCGACCAGCGCCTTGAACGCCGCCAGCAGCGCCGCGCCGGTGACGCCGTCGACGATGCGCTGGTCGCAGGCGAGCGTGCAGCTCATCATGGTCGCGATCCCGAGCGTATCGCCGTGCACGACCGCACGGCGCTCGGCCATTCCGACGGCGAGGATCGTCGACTGCGGCGGCTCGATCACCGCCTCGACGCGCGCGATGCCGTGCATCCCGAGGTTGGTGATCGAGGTCGTCCCGGCCGCGGTCTCGTGCGCGGCGAGACGCCCCGATCGCGCCCGCGCCGCGAGATCGGCGAGTTCGTGCGAGATTTCCGACAGCGACTTCAGCTCGGCGTGGCGGATCAGCGGCGTCACGCTTCCGCCGTCGACCGCCAC
>JAKAML010000047.1 GCA_021812845.1 Pseudomonadota bacterium | reverse complement strand
GACGAGCGCGGTCTCGGCGAGGTCGGGCTGCGAGACGCCGAGCATGTCGCCGAACAGGATGTGGTTGAGGTGCTGGTCGGTATCGACGCGCGTGAACATGACGAGCCCGAGCGCGAACATGCCCGAGAACACGATGCCCATGGCGGTATCCTGCTTGATGCGGCTGTTGCCGGCGAGAAACCCCGTCGCCACCGACGACAGCAGGCCCGCCGCGAAGGCGCCGGCGGCCAGCGGCAGGCCGAGCAGGAAGGCGAGCACGATGCCGGGCAGGACGGCGTGGGACACCGCGTCGCCCATCAGCGACCAGCCCTTCAGCACGAGATAGCAGGAGAGCACGGCGGACACCGCGGCGACGAGGACGGCGACGGCGAGCGCACGCTGCATGAAGCCGAAGCCGAGCGGCATGGTGACGAATTCGGCGAGCGTGCTCACGGTCCGGTCTCCCGCGGGACGAAGCCCTGCGGCACCTCGCCGTCCGGCCGGGCGGCAGGATCCGGGGGGCCGGCGTCGCGGGCGGCAGCCAGCCGCCGCTGGGCGAGGAGGCCGTGCTTCGGCGCCAGGACGAACGCCGCCAGGAACACCAGCGTCTGCAGCACGACGATGACGCCGCCGGTGGCGCCGTCGAGGAAGAAGCTCAGGTACGCGCCGAGGAAGCTCGTCACCACGCCGAGGACGATGCTGATGGCGAGGAGGCGCGGGAAGCGGTCCGTCAACAGGTAGGCGGTGGCGCCGGGCGTGACGACGAGGGCGATCACGAGCAGCGCGCCGACGGTCTGCAGCGCCGCGACCGACATGGCGCTGAGCACCGTGAAGAAGAGGACGTTCAACAACTCGGGCCTGAGCCCCGCGGCCCGGGCGTGGGCCTCGTCGAAGAACACGAGCATCAGATCCTTCCAGGACGCGGCGAGGATCAGGAGCGAGATCGCGGCGATGACGACGACCTGGCGCGCGTCGCCGTCGGAGATGCCGAGGATGTTGCCGAGCGCGATCGACTGGATGTTGACGGACGTCGGGTTGAGCGACGCCATCAGCATTCCGGCGGCGAAGAAGGCGGTGAACACGATGCCGATCACCGCGTCCTCGCGCAGCTTCGAGCGGGAGCGGACCAGCGCCATGCCGAGCGCGGCCAGGAGGCCGGCGAGGAACGCGCCCACGGCATAGGGCAGCTTGAGGAGGTGGGCGGCGGCGACCCCCGGCACGATCGAATGGGCGAGCGCGTCGCCCATCAGCGACCACCCCTTGAGCATGAGATAGGCCGAGAGGAAGGCGCAGACGCCGCCGACCAGCGCCGAGACCCACATGGCCTTCAGCATGTAGTCGTAGGCGAACGGGACCAGCAGCTCGCTCACGGCTTCTCTCCGGCGGCCGGGGCGTCGGCGGGAGCCGCGTCGGAGGTCTGCGGCGGCGCCTCGGCGAGCGACGCGCGGTCGCCGTAGAAGACGAGCGGCCGCTCGTCGTCGGTCAGCACGCTGAGCCCGCGGGCGTCGGCGTCGTCGTGCAGGCTCGCGCCCTCGAGCCGGAAGTGGCGCAGCGTGCCGCCGAACGCGCGCTGGAGATTGGCCTGGGTGAAGGTCTCCGCCGTCGGCCCGGCGGCGAGCACGGTGCGCAGGATCAGCACGACGCGGTCGCAGAAGTCGGGCACGCTGCCGAGATTGTGTGTCGAAACGAGCATCAGCCGGCCCTCGGCCCTGAGCTCGCCGAGCAGCTCGACGATCGCCGCCTCGGTCTTGACGTCGACGCCGGTGAACGGCTCGTCGAGCAGGATCAGGCGGCCCTCCTGGGCGATGGCGCGCGCCAGGAAGGCGCGCTTCTTCTGACCGCCGGACAACTCGCCGATCTGGCGGTGGCGCAGGTCGGCGAGGCCGACGCGGGCGAGCGCGGCGTCGACCTTGGCGCGGTCGAGGGCCGAGGGGCGGCGCAGGAAGCCCATGTGGCCGTAGCGGCCCATCATGACGACGTCCTCGACGAGGACGGGGAAGTTCCAGTCGACCTCCTCGCTCTGCGGCACGTAGGCGACGAGGCCCTGGCGGAGCGCCGTCGGCACCGGCAGGCCGGCGATGCGGATCGTCCCGGACCGCGGCGCGACGAAGCCCATGATCGCCTTGAACAGCGTCGACTTGCCCGAGCCGTTGATGCCGACGAGGCCGCAGATCGAGCCGGCGTCGAGATCGAACGTCACGTCGCGCAACGCGGTGGTGCCGCTCGGATAGGTGACGGTGATGCCTTCGACGGAAAGCATCGGTGGCGATTTCGGCATCGGTTCAGCTTTCGACGCCCTTGACGATGGTCTCGACGGTGACGCGCAGGAGATCGAGGTAGGTCGGCACCGGTCCCTCGGGGAGGCTGAGGCTGTCGACGTAGAGCACGCCGCCGTAGCGCGCGCCGGTCTCCTTCGCCACCTGCGAGATGGCCTTGGGGGAGATCGTGCTCTCGCTGAACACGACCGGGATCGCGTGCTTTCGCACCTCGTCGATGACCCGGCGCACCTGCTGCGGCGTGCCCTGCTCGTCGGCGTTGATCGGCCACAGGTAGAGCTCCCTGAGGCCGTAGTCGCGGGCCAGGTAGCTGAAAGCGCCCTCGCTCGAGACGAGCCAGCGGCGCGCCTCGGGCACCGCGGCGAGGCGCTGGCGGAGGGGGGCGTCGAGCGCCTCGATGGCGGCCGAGTAGGCGGCGGCGTTGCGGTCGTAGGTGGCGGCGTTGGCGGGATCGTGCCGGACGAGCCCGGCACGGATGTTCTCGACGTAGCGCAAGGCGTTCCTGGGCGACATCCAGGCGTGCGGATTGGGCTTGCCCGAATAGGGCCCCTCGCGGATGCCGAGCGGCTCGATGCCGTCGGACGCGGTGACGCTCGGCACGTCCTTCAGGTTCTCGAAGAAGCGCTCGAACCAGCGCTCGAGGTTCATGCCGTTCCAGATCACGAGGTCGGCGGCCTGGGCCTTCACGATGTCGCCGGGGGTCGGCTGGTAGTCGTGGATCTCGGCGCCCGGCTTGGTGATGCTCTCGACCACCGCCGCCGCGCCGGCGACGTTCTGGGCGATGTCGCGGATGACGGTGAAGGTGGTGACGACGCGGAACGGGCGGAGGGCGGAGCGAGTCTCGGACGTCGCGGGGGCGTTCGCAGTCTGCGCCGCGGCCTGCCGGGCGGGGGCGACGGTGGCCGCGACGAGGGCCACGAGCCAGGCCAGCATGGCGGCGAGACGGACGGTCGATCTGCGGCTAGTGTCGTGTCGAGCTTCGATCATTCCGTGGGTGCCTGCGGGTTCCGGAGATGCACGCCGGCCAAAGGGGCGGGCGGTGCGCGGTCGACGTGCCGCGCCCGCCGGTCGGCGGGCACGACGGGGAACACTGGCACGGACGGCGTCCCGCCGTCAATGCTATTAGGAATGATTTGCAACAAGCGTGACCTGCCTGCCTCTCGCGGCGGCCGGACGGACGGCCGGCACCGCTGCAATTCGACCACAACCGACGCCGCAAACGGGATCGCGGCGCGACGGAGGGGTGATTGGGCGGCCGGCTTCATTGCCGCCGGTCGGGCGAATATGCTATTCGGCGAAGCTCTTGCACGAGCATGGAGATTTCATGCGCTTGTCGAGCGTCAGAGCTGCCCTCGCGGCGATCGCCGTGGCCTTCGGCGCCGCGACCGGCCCGTCGGTCGCGGGTCCGGCGCTGCTGTTCGATTCCGGCAACGGCAACGTGCTCTACGCCGAGGACGCCGACAACCAGTGGCATCCGGCGTCGCTGACCAAGATCATGACGGCCTATGTCGTGTTCCAGGCGCTGAAGGCCGGCAAGGTGTCGATGGACACCAAGATGACGTGCAGCGAGAGCGCCAACCTGCAGCCGCCGAGCAAGGTCGGCCTGCCGGTCGGGGCCGAGATGTCGCTCGATCTCGGCTTGCAGGCGCTGATCGTGAAGTCGGCCAACGACGTGGCTGTGATGCTGGCGGAAGCGGTGTCGGGCAGCGAGGCGGACTTCGTCGCCGAGATGAACGCGACCGCCAGGCGGCTCGGCATGACCCGCACCAACTTCGTCAATCCCAACGGCCTGCCGGCGCCCGAGCAGGTGACCACCGCGCGCGACCTCGGGCGGCTGTCGCGGGCGATCGTCCGCGATTTCCCCGAGCACGCCCATTACTGGTCGGCGGCGGACGTGCGGATCGGCAAGATCCGGCTCCGCAGCCACAACGCGCTGCTCAAGACTTTCGACGGCGCCGACGGCCTGAAGACCGGTTTCATCTGCGATTCCGGCTTCAACGTGGTGGCGAGCGCGACCCGCGACGGGCGGCGGCTGATGGCGGTCGTGCTCGGCGAGCCGACCGGCCACGACCGCACCGTCAGGGCCGCGAGCCTGCTCGAGCACGGCTTCCAGAGCTACGACTGGAAGCAGATCTTCAACCAGACGACGATCGAGACGATGCCGGTGCCGGCCGACGCGAAGAGCGTGATGACGGTGCGCGAGCAGGTGCTGGCGTGGGAATGCGGCACCCGCCGCCGCGGCCGGGCGGTGGCCAACGCCAAGCGGATCAAGGCCAAGGCGGCGCAGGTGCGGGCGAAGGCGAACGCGGCCAAGGCCGAAGCGGCCGGAACCGCGGCCAAGGACGAGCCGGCGAAGGCCGCCGCGCAGCCGGGCACCGCCGCGGGCTCGACGGCGGCGGCGGCGGCGCCGAAGCCGAAACCGAAGCCGCCGACCGCCAAGACGGCGGCCACCCCGGCCGCCGCGCCCAAGTCGGCGGACAAGCCCGCCGCGGCCCAGCCGTCGACCCAGCCGGCGTCGAAGAGCGCTCCCTGAACGCACGGCGCATCTCCCGGCACGGCTCGGCTAGACGGACGCGACCGCGGCCGCGCGGAGGGGGAAACCTAGTGTTCCGGTTCCGACATTTGCTACCTGCCGGGGCTAGGTTCTGAGCAAATGTCAGAACCATAAGGAACACTAGCAAGCTTGTGATTCTAGTGCTGTTTCAGGCGCAGTCATTTGGTTGGTATGCCAGCAGCGCGTGGGAACCAAATGACTGCGCCACAGCACTAGACGATCAGGTCGAGCGAACGGCCCCGATACGGGCAGCCTTCGTCGGAGCGCGGCGCGCGCTCGCTCTCCTCGAGTGGACGCGGCAGCGCGCGGCGCGGCGTCGGTCGCAACGCATCGCCGTCTCCGGTCGCGCCGGAGCCCGGGCCGGCGGAACCCTCGGACACACCGTCGTCGCCGCCTCGGGCCGCCCCCTGGCCAGCACCTGCCGACGGGCTCGCAGACGGGCTCGCGGACGGGCCCGCGGTCTGGGCGGAGGCATCCCCGGCCACAGCCGCGAGGACGGACGCTGCGGCGACGATCACCGCTGCGAGCTGTCTCAACCTGGGCATGGCGCGGGGCGTCACAGGGCGTCTCCGTCGTGTCGCCGGGGTCCGGCAGCAGACAAGGCTAACACGGCTGTTGTCGCGGCGCTGCCGGGAAATGCGGGGCCTGCTGTCCGGCGGACGCTGAGATTGCACGGAAATCTGGGCCGACGGAAGGCGATCCGCGGCAAGGCTTCGATCTGGCTTCGAACTTGCTAATGCCGGCAGGTGACGGGGTGGACGCTCCGCCGAGGAACAGCACGCGAGAAGGCACGGAACGACGATGAGCATCGGCTGGCATCCGGACGAGGACGCAACCCCGACCCCGCGCGAGGTCGAGAACATGGCCGCCGTGCTCGAGGGCCGGCACGGTCGCCACGCCGCCGAGGTGGCCGACTTCTTCTCGACCTATCACAGCCAGAGCGGCGACGCCGGACGCTCCTGGGCCTGGGCCGGCGTTGCCGAGCTCGTGCGCAAGCGCGAGCGCCAGCGCATCAACCAGGTGTGGAGTGTCTGAGGCCGATCAGATCGCCGTGCGGCGCCCCTTCCGCACCGGCCACGAGCCCGCCACGCCCGGTCCGGTCGCCGCGGCCGACAGTGGCGACGGCCGGCCGGTCCTCGTCTTCCCCGACCCCGTTGACGGACATCCGATGACCTTCGAGATCGGCGGCCGCTCGTCCGCCCCGACCGCCGCCGAGCTCGCCGCCGGTCCGACGCTCGGAATGGGCGCGGTCCTCGGCGAAACGTTGCGCCGGATCGCGGCCGGCAGCGGCGACCGCGAGCGCACCCAGCGCGACGCCGTGATTGCGTTTACGGTGCGCGTGACGAGCGCGGCGCTGCTCTACCTGACGCAGATCGTGCTCGCGCGCTGGATGGGCTCGACGGAGTACGGCATCTACGTTTTCGTCTGGACCTGGGTGCTGGTGCTCGGCGGCCTGAGCCACCTCGGGTTGAGCCTCGCCATGATCCGCCTGCTTCCGGCCTACCGGGAGGCGGACGAACTCGATCTGGCGCGCGGGCTCGTGCGCGGGGGGCGGCTGGCGGCGCTCGGCCTCGGCACACTGGTGGCTATGCTCGCGATCGGCGGGCTTTGGCTGCTCGGGCCGGCGGTCACGGGCCCCTACGTGCTGCCGCTCTACATCGCACTCGCGTGCGTGCCGATGTTCGCCTTGACCGACGTGCAGGACGGCATCGGCCGCGGCCAGGCGTGGATGGATCTGGCGCTGCTGCCGCCCTACGTGCTGCGGCCGCTGCTGCTTCTCGGCGCCATGCTCGCCGCCCACCTTCTCGGCCTGCCGATGCGGGCCGAGTCGGCGGCGGGCGCGGCCATCGTGGCGACGTGGGGCGCGGCCGCGGTGCAGACGGTCTTCATCAACCGCCGCCTGCGTGCGGCGGTCCCGGCCGGGGCGCGGCGCATGGCGTTCCGCGACTGGTTCCGCATCTCGCTGCCGCTGGTCGTCATCGCCGCGTGCGAGCTGGTGCTGCAGAACGCCGACGTTCTGGTGATCTCGCGCTACATGACCCCGGCCGACGTCGGCATCTATTTCGCGGCCGCCAAGACGATGAGCCTGATCCTGTTCGTGCACTACGCCGTCGGCAGCGCGGTGGCCAACCGCTTCGCGGCCCTCAACACCCGCGGCGACCGCGACGCCCTGCGCGCCTTCGTGCGCGATGCCGTCAACTGGACGTTCTGGCCGTCGCTCGCCAGCGCTCTGCTGATCCTCGTGCTCGGCCTGCCGCTGCTCGCGCTGTTCGGGCCGCAGTTCGAGGCCGGATACCCGGTGATGGCGATCCTGGTGCTCGGGTTCCTGGCGCGGGCGGCCATGGGTCCGTCCGAGTTCCTGCTCAACATGCTCGGCGAGCAGCAGCTCTGCGCGGCGGTGCTCGCCGTCGCGGCGGCGCTCGACATCGCGCTGGCGTTCGCGCTGGTGCCGGCCTTCGGCCTCGTCGGCGCGGCGGCGGCGACCTCGATCGCGCTCGCCGTCGCCGCGGGGCTCAACTACCTCGTCGCGCGGCGGCGGCTCGGGATCGAGATCGCGATCTGGCACAACGTCGACGGACGCTGAGCGCTCGCTCGGCCCGCGACGCGGGGTGGTGCCGCTCCGGCGCAAGCGCCGACGCGGGATGGTGCCGCTCCGGCGCAAGCGCCGACGCGGGATGGTGCCGCTCCGGCGCAAGCGCCGACGCGGGTCACGCCGCGTCACGTCCGGTCACGTCGGCGTGAGCCGGGCTTCCGCAGCGGCCCGCCGCCGACCATGTCAGCGATCGTGTTTGTTGCCACGGCGCGACGTCGGTCGGGTGATGCGGACTCTGGTCACAATTCTGGTCGTGGCGACGCTGCTGGCGGCCGGTGTCCTGGCGTCGGTCGGCGGCTGAGCACGGCCGCTCCTGGCCGGGTGTCCGGCGCGCAAATCCGCCCGGGCGCGGCGTGCGTTTCGACGAGTATGGCGGTCGCGGCGATATCCTCCACGAATCACCGCGGCGGCCGTGAGAGGGTCCGGCACTCCACCCCGGACCCTCTTTTCGTTTGCGCGCCGCCAGGGCGGGCCAAGGGTGGCCCACGGTGGCACGGTGGGCCGGCGCCGGCCAGGGTCGCGCAA
>JAKAML010000046.1 GCA_021812845.1 Pseudomonadota bacterium | reverse complement strand
CTACCGCCTCGACCACGCGCGCAACCAGGACGAGGGCGGCACCGGCCTCGGCCTCGCCATCGCCCGCGACATCGCCAAGAGCCACGGCGGCGACGTCGCACTCGGCGAAAGCTCGATGGGCGGGCTCCGGGCGATCATCTCGGTGCCGTTGTAGCGTCCGCCGGCGCCGATGGCGCACTCAAGGGCCGGGTGCCGGCGCGGCCGGACCGGCGGCGGGATGGTCGGAGCTCGCGGCGGTGTCCGCGCGGCTTGCCGGTCCGCCGCTTCCCCACGGCACGAACAGCGCGCCGAGCCGCTTCACCACGCCCGCGACCTCCTCGAGCGAGCCCAGCGTGCGCTCGCCGCGGCGCAGCCGCCGGTCGAGCGCCGCCATGGTGCGCGCGAGCCCCGGATCGTCGTCGTCGAGCCAGGTCGCGAACACCGAGGCGTAGACCGACGCCAGCCCGGCGACGCGAACGCCGCCGCCGAGGCCGTCGGTCGCGACACCGGCCGCATTGAGCATCCAGGCCTGGGATTCGAGCACCGCCCGCATCAGCACCGGCTCGGCCAGGCCCGCGCCGTGGATCGACCGCAACGCGGCGCGATGAGGCTGGAGCCGGTCGAACCGCGCCATCACCACCTCGAACACCCGGTCGCGGGGCGACGCGCCATCCGTGTGCGGGCGGGCCTCTTTCAGCAGCTCGTCGTCGATCGTGCGCGCGAATGCTGCGACGATCGCCGCCTTGGAGCCGAAGTGGCGGCGCAGGTCGGAGAGCGTGATCCGGGAGCGGGCGGCGATGTCGACGAGGGCGACCTCGCCCCACGGCCGCTCGGCGGCGAGCTCGAGCGCGGCGCGGACCACGCGCGCTTCCGGTGTCTGGGTGTCGGGCACGGCGGCCTCCCTGGTGTCTTCGCCCCTACACGTAGTCTCTCGCCGCGCGGATGGCCAGGGTCGCCCGCCGGGTTGGTCAAGGCCGCGCCGGCGGATCGAGACGGCGCGCGACCGCGAGGGCCGCCAGCGCGCCGCAGAGCTGGGCGGCGGCGAAGGCGGCGACATCCTGCGGCCGGATGCCGGCGAAGGTATCGGTGAAGGCGCGCCCCAGCGTTACCGCCGGATTGGCGAACGACGTCGAGGCCGTGAACCAGTAGGCCGCGACGATGAAGAGCGCGACGCTCGCCGCAACCGCCTCGGGCCGCGCGCGCAGCGTCGCGAGGATCGTCAGCACGAGGCCGAACGTCGCCACCGCCTCCGACAGCCATAGCGCTGGCCCGGTGCGTATTCTCGCAGAGGCCTGCACGACGGGCAGCTCGAACATCAGGTGCGCGAGGACGACACCGGCGACGGCCGCCGTGACCTGGGTCGTCACGTAGAAGGCGAGCTCGCTCCGCGGCAGCTCGCCCCTCATCGCGAAGACGACCGACACCGCGGGATTGAGGTGCGCGCCCGAGATCGGGCCGAGCGCGGTGACGAGCACGAAGAGCATGGCGCCCGTCGCCAGCGCGTTGGCGAGCAGCGCGACGGCGCCGTTGCCGCCCGCCAGCCGCTCGGCCATGATCCCCGAGCCGACAACGGTGGCGAGCAGCAGGCAGGTGCCGACCGCTTCCGCGCCGAGGCGGCTGCCAAGTGGGATTCTCGACATCGACAATGATCCCCGGGGTGCGATCGGCGGGTCGCCCGCGCTCAGGATGCCGGCTCTCAGGACGCCCATTTGGGCCGACCCATGTCGTCGAGCCGCTGCTGAAGGGAGAGCCGGTCCAGGCTCTCGAAGCGTAGATTGACGAAGATCGAGATCCTCTGGTGCAGCATCCGGTGCGTCTCGTTGAAGGCGGCGCGCTTCTCGGCCTCGTTGCCGACGACCGCCGAGGGATCGGGGAGACCCCAGTGCGCGGTCATCGGCTGTCCGGGCCAGTGCGGACAGGATTCGCCCGCCGCGTCGTCGCAGACGGTGAACACGAAGTCGAGCTGCGGCGCGCCGGGGGCCGCGAACTCGTCCCAGGATTTCGAGCGAAGCCGGGAGGTGTCGTAGTTGAGGCGGCTCAGCATCTCGAGCGCGAAGGGGTTGATCGCGCCCCGCGGATGGCTGCCGGCGGAGAAACCGCGGAAGCGCCCGCCGCCCAGCGCATCGACGACGCATTCGCCAATCACCGATCGCGCCGAGTTGTGCGTGCAGAGAAACAGCACGTTGTAGACCCGCTCCTTCATTCCGAACTCCCCTTCTCAATGTCGCTCGCGACCGCGTCGTCGCCGCAGCAGACCGACCTATCCGCCCTCAGTCCGTCCCCGCACAGCTCCGGCCGTCCCTGGCAGCAGTCCTAGACCAGAAACCCGACCAGATGCCGGACGACGTCGACAGCGACTGCCGAGCGGATGGCGCGGCCGGTTCGCCACGACCGGATCAGGCCGGCGCGGTCGAGCTCCTTCAGATGGAACGTCAGCGCCGTCGCGCCGATGCCGATCGCGGCGGCGATCTCGCCGGCGGTCAGCCCCGACGGGCCGGCCGCGATCAAATGCCGGAACACCGCCAGCCGGCGGGGATTGGCGAGCGCCGCGAGGGCGCGAACGGCGGCTTGGTCGTCCATGGCTACGGATGCCATATTTCAACTATTCAATCAATATTGAAATGATGAGGAACGGGCAAACCTCCCAAGAACACAACCGCGTGAGCCATGACCGCCGGACCTTGCCTGGAATGTTACAACGTTGCAAAATTATAAGCGTTACAGAATAACAGCGAAGCCGGCGGCGTCCCGGCGGCCGCCGTCCCGACACCGCCGGCCAGCCCCGCTCCAGGAGTTCATGATGACACATCGAGGCACCACCGGGCTCGCCTCCGCGGCTCGCGCCGCAATCCCCGCGCGGCGCGCCCTGATCGCTTCCTTAGCCCTCGTCGCACCCCTCGCCGCCATGCCGGCCGACGCGCGCGCCGCCGCCGGCGCGTCCCGGTCCGACGGGCTCGGGGCCTGCCAGCGGGCGGTAAGCCGGATCGGCGCCCAGATGGGCCACGAGCTGTCACGTTCGCCCGACGGCTACGAGACCTACGTGTTCACCATACGCAGCGACGGCGGCGACTACCGCGTGCCGTGCGACGCCACGACCGCCTCGCTCGGAACCGTCGAGCGGCTCTCCGAAACCCGAGACCCAGCCGGCCGCTGAGGGCGCGCCGGCGGCTGGCGAACGCCCCTCGACGCCGGCCCTGACGAGCGCGGGGCAGAGCCTTTGACTTCGTCTGCCGAGGCCCGACACGCAACCGGCGGCTCCCTCCTCCTCGAGCCGCCGAGAACGGGCCGAAGCGACGGATCGAGCCTCGGCACGCCGGGGCTCCGCGGTGGCGCCAAGACCCGCGGAGCCCGCCGAGGTTCCCAGCGGCGCGGCCGCGAGCAACCCGGGACGCAGGGGCTCACCTTCTCCCCTCAGCTTCCGAGCTCGCGGCCGCGTTTCGCCGCCGCCGCGACCGCTTTCGACATCAATTCCTCGAGCCCGCCCGCAGCCATCAGCACCGACAGCGCCGCCGCCGTCGTACCGCCCGGCGAGGTCACGTTCTTCCTCAGCTCGGCGGCGTCGAGGTCGGACAGCCGCAGCAACGCGCCGGAACCAGCCACCGTGGCACGCGCCAGCCGCCGCGCCAGGGGCGGCGCGATCCCCTCGGCGATCGCAGCCTTCTCCAGCGCCTCGGCGAGCAGGAACACGTAGGCCGGGCCGGAGCCCGAGACGGCCGTCACCGCGTCCATCAGCCGCTCGTCGTCGATCCAGCCGACCTCGCCGACCGCGGCGAGCAGCGCATCGCAGGTGGACCGGTGAGCAACCGTCACCGCCGCGTTCGGGCAGCATACGGTGATGCCGAGGCCGATGGCGGCCGGCGTGTTGGGCATGGCGCGCACGACGGCGGTTCCGGGCGGCAGGTGACGCTCGAAGCTCGCGATCGATTTGCCGGCGGCGATCGAGAGGACGAGCGTTGCCGCGCCGGCCAGCGCGGCGACCGGCGGAAACACCACGTCCATGGCCTGCGGCTTGACGGCGACGACGATCACCGAGGGCTGCTCGCGAAGGCCGGGCAGCGCCGGCACGGCGGCGAGCCCGTGCCGCTCGAGGAGGGCCACGACCTCCGGCGGCGGACCCGGATCCTGGACAAGGATCGACCGCGGATCGACGCCGCGCGCCAGCCAGCCCGCGAGCATCGCTCCGCCCATCTTGCCGCAGCCGACCAAAATCAGCGGACCACCGAGCTCGATCGCCATTGATTGTCACCCGTCTCTGGCTGCACCCCGGCGGCCCGGCCCGCGGGACGCCGGCCGAACGGAGGGCAGCGCGACGGTGCGGCGACGGTCAGGCCTGGCCCTCGGTCTCGAACATGGTCGAGACCAGCGCCTCGCGGCTCTCCTTACCGGCCCAGACGACGAACTGGAAGGCCTGATAGTAGCGCTCGCAGGCCTCCAGCGCCGCCTTCAACATCGCCTCGCACTGCTGCGGGGTGGCGACGGCGCCATTGAGGAGCAGCGCGTGGCGGAACATCACCAGGCCCTCCTGTGTCCAGAGATCGAAATGTCCGAGCCAGAGCTGCTCGTTGATCTGGGCGACGAGGCGGTACATCTCCGTGAGCCGCGCATCGGGCACGCGGAAATCGAAGGCGCAGGCGAGGTGCAGCGCCTCGAGGTCGCCGCGCCAGTTGAGCGAGACGTGGTAGTCGGTCCACGAGCCGGCGACGACCAGTGTCATCTCGTCGTCGCCCGCGCGGTCGCACGCCCAGTCGTG
The DNA here is from genome assembly GCA_021812845.1 of Pseudomonadota bacterium. Classification (GTDB taxonomy): domain Bacteria; phylum Pseudomonadota; class Alphaproteobacteria; order Rhizobiales; family Hyphomicrobiaceae; genus JAKAML01. Next base: position 3,220 of record JAKAML010000046.1, on the reverse strand, counting down.
CGCCTGCGCCAGGAGCTCGACGAGATCGATGGGGTTGGTCACGCGGTCGTAACCCTGCTCAGCCGATGCCATTCTCGCTCCTCGCGTCGATCGCTCTGCCCGCGGCTTGCGGTGCCCGAAGGCCCGGCCGCGCGGCGTCGAGGCACGAAAACAGAGGGGTGCACGAGTCGCAAGCGAGCGACCCTCTTGTCCACGGCCATCGCTACCCGAGCGTGCAAAGGAGCGCAAAAATACGGCGCCGGTCCGATGCGTGGGGATAACCTGGGGTCAAGTTGTGGACGCGGCCGGGCTGCACTCGACTCGGCCGGCGGCCGTGACTCGCTACCCCCGTACCTCGCCCGCGACGATGCCGAGCCGCGCCTCGAGCGCCGCGATGCGCGTCTCCAGCCGCTCGTTCTCGGCGCGCGCCTTCTCGGCCATCGCCCGCACCGCCTCGAACTCCTCGCGCGACACGACGTCCATCGACGACAGCATCTTCTCGCCTTGCGCCTTCATCAGCGTCTCGACCTCGCGCTTCATGCCCTGCGCGGCGCCGGCGGCATCGGTCATCAGCTTGGCGAACTCGTCGAGGAAGCGGTTGGTGGTCTGGGTCATCGCAAGGCCGTCCGGTTTATCGCGGGCCCGCCGCCGAGACGTCGGAACGGGCGGATCCTGGGGTTCTTCCGGACTATGGGGGTCCGCCATCGTCGCCGCAACCCCGCTTCGACGCCCTGCAGCGGCGGGCGTGCTTGACATTACGCCCGGGGTGCCGAAATCGTCCGCCCGCCAGGGCAACAGGGGAGCGGTCGCGGACCGCACGCAACCGATGACACCGACAGGCCTCCTCGCCATTTCTTTTCCCGACCTCGATCCGGTCGCGTTCTCGATCGGCCCGGTCGCGGTCAAGTGGTACGGCCTCGCCTACATGGCCGGGCTGCTGCTCGGCTGGCTTTATATCCGCAACCTGCTCACCACGGCGCGCATCTGGCCGGCCGGCGAGCCGCCGTTGGCGGCCGCCCGACTCGACGACCTCCTCCTCTACGTGACCCTCGGCGTCATCGTCGGCGGACGCCTAGGGTTCGTCCTGTTCTGGGAACCAGCGCACTATCTCGCGCATCCGCTCGACATCCCCAAGGTGTGGAAGGGGGGCATGGCGTTCCATGGCGCGCTGCTCGGCTGCGGGGTCGCGGCGTGGCTGTTCGCGCGGCAGAACCGGGTCGCGCTGCTGCCGGTCATGGACCTCGCCGCCGCCGCGGTGCCGATCGGCCTCTTCTTCGGCCGCATCGCCAACTTCATCAACGGCGAGTTGTGGGGCCGCGTCACCGCGGCGCCGTGGGGCATGGTGTTCCCGGAGGCCAAGCTCTACTTTCCGGGCTCGGAGCCGCAACCGCGCCATCCGAGCCAGCTCTACGAAGCGGCGCTGGAGGGCCTCGCACTGTTCCTGATCCTGCGCTGGCTCACCCATCGCGCCGGTGCGCTCGAGCGGCCCGGCCTCGTCACCGGCGCGTTCCTCGCGGGATATGGCCTGTTCCGCGCCGTGGTCGAGATCTTCTGGCGCCAGCCGCCGATGCTGCATCCCTTGACGCACGGCTGGCTGACGCCGGGCGCGGCGTACTCGCTCCCCATGATCCTCGGCGGACTGTGGCTCGCCGCGAGGGCGCGCAGGACTGCGGCGGTGGCGTGAGCCGATGAGCGATCTCCGCTACGACCCCGAGGCGCGGCGGGATACGCCCCTCGCCCGGAAGCTCGAGGAGCGCATCCGCCGCGAGGGGACGATCAGCCTGCCGCAGTACATGACGGCCTGCCTCGGCGACGGGGACCACGGCTATTACACGACGCGCCGGCCGCTCGGCTCCGCAGGCGACTTCGTCACCGCGCCCGAGATCAGCCAAACCTTCGGCGAGCTGATCGGCCTCTGGTGCGCGGTGGTCTGGCAGCAGATGGGATCGCCCGCCCGCGTCAATCTCGTCGAGCTCGGACCCGGACGCGGCACGCTGATGGGCGACGCGCTGCGCGCACTCGGCGTCGTGCCCGGATTTCTCGCGGCTGTCCGGGTTTCGTTGGTCGAGATCGGCGCCGGGCTCCGCGCCCTTCAGCAGCAGCGGCTCGGATCGGCTCCGCTCGCCACTCCGCCGATGTGGTACGACGACGTGGCCTCGCTCTATTTCGACGATCCGGCGATCCTCGACGAGCCCACCATCATCCTCGGCAACGAGTTCCTCGATACGGCGCCCGTGTTCCAGTTCCTGCGCCACGACGACGGCTGGCTGTCGCGGCGGGTCGGGCTCGACGGCCGCGGCCGCCTCGCCTTCACCGACCTCGCCGGGGTGGCGCCGGCGAAGCCGTTGCGCCCACGGCCGGACTCGAGCCTCGATGCCTGGTTCAATGCGGCGCGGCCCGGCGACATCGTGACCCGCGCCCCCTACGAGATGCTCGACAGCGACGTGCTACCGTGGCGGCGGTTCGCGGCCCTGTTCATCGACTATGGGCATACGGAGCCCCGCGCCGGCGACACGCTGCAAGCCGTGCGCGGCCACGCCTTCGAGCATCCGCTGACCTCCCCCGGCGAGGCCGACCTCTCGGCGCAGGTCGACTTCGCCGCCGTGGCGGCGCGGGTCGCGCGGCACGGCGCGGCGACCGCCGTCGACGGCCCCACGACCCAGGCCGAGTTCCTCGGCCGGCTCGGCATCATGGAGCGGGCGTCGCGGCTGATGGCGGCGAACCCGGCCAAAGCCGCCGAGATCGAGATGGGCGTCGCGCGGCTGATGGCGGTCCCCGGCATGGGCAACCGCTTCAAGGCGATCGGCATCCGCTCCGTGGGCCTGCCGCCCCTCCCCGGCTTCGAGGTTGCAGGTTACAGGTGACAGGGCGTACCAAGCCCCGCTTCCCCTATCCTCGATCCCCTGTCACCTGGCCCCTGTCACCTGTCACCTGCCCCCTGTCACCTGACCCCTGTCCCGATGCTGAACCCCCTCACCGCAAGAAACCTCGCCGCCCTCTCCGGCATCCGCCACGGCTTCTTCGGCCGCCGGGGCGGCGTTTCGGACGGCATCTATCTTGGCCTCAACTGCGGGCTCGGCTCCAATGACGACCGCGCCGCCGTGGCCGAGAACCGCGCCCGCGTCTCGCGTCATCTCGGCGGCCGCGAGCCGGTCGTCGTCACGCTGCACCAGCACCACAGCGCCGACGCGCTGGCGATCGACGGCCCACTCGGCACCCCGCTGCCGAAGGCCGATGCGGT
>JAKAML010000045.1 GCA_021812845.1 Pseudomonadota bacterium | reverse complement strand
CCAAGGCACTCGAGGGCGTCAGGGTCCTCGACTTCACTCACGTCCAGTCGGGGCCGACCTGCACGCAGCTCTTGGCGTGGTTCGGCGCCGACGTGATCAAGGTCGAACGGCCCGGCGAGGGCGACGCGACGAGGAAGCAGCTGATCGACGTGCCTGGCGCCGACAGCCTCTATTTCACGATGCTCAACCACAACAAGCGGTCGATCACGATCGACAGCAAGAACCCCAAGGGCAAGGAGATCCTGGAGCGGCTGGTCAAGTCCTGCGACGTCCTGGTCGAGAACTTCGCGCCCGGCGCACTCGATCGCATGGGGCTGACGTGGGAGCGGATCCAGGCACTCAACCCGCGCATGATCTATGCGTCGGTGAAGGGCTTCGGCCCCGGCAAGTACGAGGACTGCAAGGTCTACGAGAACGTCGCGCAGTGCGCCGGCGGCTCGGCCTCGACGACCGGCTTCCGCGACGGGCCGCCGCTCGTCACCGGCGCCCAGATCGGCGACAGCGGCACCGGCCTGCATCTTGCCCTCGGCATCATGACGGCGCTCTTCCAGCGCGAGCGGTCCGGGCGCGGACAGCGGGTGCAGGCGCCGATGCAGGACAGCGTCCTGAACCTCTGCCGCGTCAAGCTGCGCGACCAGCAGCGGCTCGCGGTGGGGCCGCTCAAGGAGTACTCGCAGTTCGGCGAGGGCGTCCCGTTCGGAGACGCGACGCCGCGCGCCGGCAACGACTCGGGCGGCGGCCAGCCCGGTCGCATCCTGAAATGCAAGGGCTGGGAGACCGACCCCAACGCCTACACGTACTTCATCACCCAGGCCGCGGCCTGGGAGAAGGTGTGCGACGTCATCGGCGAGCCCGAGTGGAAGACGAAGCCCGGCTATGCCAAGCCGGCCGAGCGCCTCGACAAGCTGAACGAGATCTTCGACCGGGTCGAACAGTGGACGATGACCAAGACCAAGTTCGAGGTCATGGACATCTGCAATCCGCTCGACATCCCGGTCGGCCCGATCCTCAGCATGAAGGAGATCGCCGAGGACGAGGGGCTCAGGAAGACCGGCACCATCGTCGAGGTCGATCACCCCAAGCGCGGCAAGTACCTCTCGGTCGGCTGTCCGATCAAGATGTCCGACAGCCCGGTCGAGGTGACGCGCTCGCCGCTGCTCGGCGAGCACACGGAGGAGATCCTGGCCAACGTGCTCGGCTACTCGGCCGAGGAGATCGGCGCGCTCAGGGCTTCGGGCGCGACGGAGCCGTCGAAGAAGATGGCGGCCGAATAGCTGCCAACCCGAGACCGCGGACCTTCCTCCGCACCGTCCCGCACCACCGACCATAGAGCCTGACCGATCGCGTCGGGCGGAAAGGGAGAGTTCATGCGCATCGTCGTCCACGGACAGGAGGCGTTCGGCAAGGCCGTCCTGGAGAAGCTCATCGAGCGCGGCGAGAACGTCGTCGCCGTGTTCTCCGCCCCCGACAAGGAGGGCAAGGCGAAGGATCCGCTCGCCGCCTACGCGATCGAGAAGGGGCTCGCCGTGCACCAGCCCAAATCGTGGAAGACGCCGGAGGCGCTCGAGCTCATGCGCTCGTTCAAGCCCGACGTCTGCATCATGGCCTACGTCACGCTGTTCGTTCCCCAACCGGTCATCGACGCGCCGACCTACGGCACGTTCCAGTATCATCCCTCGCTGCTGCCGCTGCACCGGGGTCCGTCGGCGATCTCCTGGCCGATCGCCATGGGCAAGACCCACACCGGGCTCACCATCTTCTGGCCCGACGAGGGCTTGGACGAGGGGCCGATCCTCTTGCAGAAGGAATGCGACATCGGCCCCGACGAGACACTCGGCGACGTCTACTTCAAGAAGCTCTTTCCGATGGGCGTCGACGCCATGATCGAGAGCCTCGATCTCGTCCGTACCGGCAAGGCACCGAAGGTTCCGCAGGACCATTCAAAGGCCACCTACGAGTACCGCTTCAAAAAGGAGTTAGCCGAGATCGATTGGTCGAAGCCGGCGGCGGACGTGTACAACCTCATCCGCGCCGTCAACCCGGCGCCGGGGGCCTGGTCGACGATCAAGGGCATCAAGGTCGACTTCTACGACAGCGCCAGGGCCGACGGACACGGCGCACCGGGCCAGATCCTCGAGATCTCCGACGCCGGCATGAAGATCGCCGCGAGCGGCGGGGCCATCCTCGTCAAGCGCGTACGCGCGGGCGCGGGCGGCAAGGTCGCCGCGGCCGAGTTCGCGGCCGCCTCGGGATTGAAGGCCGGCGACGTGTTCGACGCGCCGAAATCCCAGGCCGCAGCCTGACCGATTGAAGCTGACCGCATTCGACCGGGGCTCTACCCGGCGTGGAGGGAGAAACGCACGATGGTGAAGTCGGATATCGAGATCGCACGCGAAGCGAAGATGAAGCCGATCGCCGAGGTCGGCAAGAAGGTGGGGGTGCCCGCCGAGGCGCTGCTCAACTACGGCCCCTACAAGGCCAAGATCAGCCAGGACTTCATCAACTCCGTCCAGGGCAACAAGGACGGCAAGCTGATCCTGGTCACCGCCATCAACCCGACGCCCGCGGGCGAGGGCAAGACGACGACGACCGTCGGCCTCGGCGACGGCCTCAATCGCATCGGCAAGAAGGCGATGAGCTGCCTGCGCGAGCCGTCGCTCGGGCCGTGCTTCGGCGTCAAGGGCGGCGCGGCGGGTGGCGGTTATGCCCAGGTCGTGCCGATGGAGGACATCAATCTCCATTTCACCGGCGACTTCCACGCCATCACTTCCGCCAACAACCTGCTCGCGGCGCTGATCGACAACCACATCTACTGGGGCAACTCGCTCGGGCTCGATCCGCGCCGCGTGGCCTGGCGGCGGGTGCTCGACATGAACGACCGCGCGCTGCGCTCGATCGTGAACTCGCTCGGCGGCGTCTCGAACGGCTTCCCGCGCGAGGACGGCTTCGACATCACCGTCGCGTCCGAGGTCATGGCCATCCTGTGCCTCTCGAACGACCTCAAGGATCTCGAGAAGAAGCTCGGCTCGATCGTCGTCGGCTACACGCGCGACAAGAAGCCCGTCCACGCGCGCGACGTGAAGGGCGACGGCTCGATGACGGTGCTGCTGAAGGACGCCATGATGCCGAACCTCGTGCAGACGCTCGAGAACAACCCCGTCTTCATCCATGGCGGTCCGTTCGCCAACATCGCGCACGGCTGCAACTCGGTGCTTGCCACCAAGACGGCGCTGAAGATCGCCGACTACGTGGTCACCGAAGCCGGTTTCGGCGCCGACCTCGGGGCCGAGAAGTTCTACGACATCAAGTGCCGCAAGGCCGGGATCGCGCCGTCGGCGACCGTCATCGTCGCCACTATCCGCGCGCTCAAGATGCACGGCGGCGTGGCCAAGGACGACCTGAAGAACGAGAACGTCGCCGCCGTCGCCAAGGGCTGCGACAACATGAAACGCCACATCGAGAACGTGAACAAGTTCGGCGTGCCGGCGGTGATCGCGATCAACAAGTTCATCACCGACACGGACGCGGAGATCGCGGAAGTGAAGCGCCAGGCGGAGAGCGTCGGCGCCAAGGCGATCCTCTGCACCCACTGGGGCGAGGGCGGCAAGGGCACGGAGGAACTGGCGCACCACGTCGTCGCGCTGTGCGATAGCGGCAAGGCCCGGTTCAAGCCGCTCTATCCCGACGAGATGCCGCTCCTCGAGAAGATCCGCACCATCGCCAAGGAGATCTATCGCGCCTCCGACATCGCCGCCGACGCCTCGGTCAAGACGGCGCTCGCCGACATGGAGAAGGCGGGCTACGGCCATCTGCCGATCTGCATGGCCAAGACCCAGTACTCGTTCTCGACCGATGCCAACGCCCGCGGCGCACCGACCGGGCACACGGTTCCGATCCGCGAGGTGATCCTGTCGGCGGGCGCGGGGTTCATCGTCGCGGTCTGCGGCGAGATCATGCGGATGCCGGGCCTGCCGAAGGTTCCGTCCGCCGATTTCATCAAGCTCAACGACAAGGGCCAGATCGAAGGGCTCTTCTAGTTGCGCCTTCGGGTGCCGACTTCGCACCCGGCGCGAGACGCATGATTGCGGCCCCGCACGGCGACGTGCGGGGCCGACTTGCTCATGGGTGCCGGACGGGCGATGGGTCGGGCGAACGGCGCTATCGGCGGCTCGCCCCCGGGCGCGGCACTCAACCGCCGTTCGGCCCCTTGCTGAAGACGCGCAGCGTCCGATCGATGGTGTGCCACGGCGGCGCAGACGACGACCAGAACTCCGCTTCCGGACGGAACCAGGACGGATCGTCGAGGCTGCCGACCTTGACGGAGAGCACGTCCGGATAGTTGGCGTCGTGCGCGAACAGCGGCGTTCCGCACGTGCCGCAGAATTCGCGGGTCCTCGCGGCGCCGCTGTCGGCGGTGCTGGCGAAGCTCGCGGGTCGGCCCTGAAGAAGGGTCAGCGCCTTCTTGGGCACGGCGAGCACGAATGCCGGCGCCCCGCCCGAGACGTACTGACAGTCCCGGCAGTGACAGGCCGCGGCACCGAGGACCGAGCCTTCGACCCGATATCGGATCGCCCGACAACGGCAGCCGCCGTCCGCCTTGATCTGACGCATCGGAGAACCTCCCCGCACCGACTTTCGACGAGGATTTCGAGGCGCTGTCGGCGATCGCCTCGGGGCGCACCGGACGGCGGGCAGCGGCCGAGGCCGAACGGAGGCCAGATGCCGGCGCTCCGGCAGATCGGCGAAGAATGATACCAGTGGCGGTCCCGCGCAAGTCGCGTCGAAGACATGCGTCGAAGGCATGGGCGCGGGTTTCGCGCGGAATTCCTCAATCCTCGCCGGCAAGCGCCCGCCGGATTGTCTCGCCGACACGGCTCGCGTCGTTGACGATCCTGACGCCCGCGCCGCGCAGCACGGCGATCTTGTGAGCGGCGCCGCCGTCGGTGCCGCTGGTGAAGGCGCCGGCGTGCCCCATGCGGCGCTCGGGCGGGGCGTGGCGGCCGGCGATGTAGGCGACCACGGGCTTCGACGGCCGCACGCGCTTGACGAGCGCGGCCACCTCCTCCTCTTCGTCGCCGCCGATCTCGCCGACGACAACGATGCCGTCGGTGCCGGGGTCGTCGATGAACAGCTCCACGCAGTCCTTGAGCCCGATGCCGTGGATCGGATCACCGCCGACGCCGATGGTCGTCGATTGCCCAAGTCCCTGGCGCGTCGTCTGCAGCACGATCTCGCTGGTCAGAGAGGCCGAGCGCGAGACGATGCCGATGCGCCCGGGCCGCGCGTCGATCGTCGACATCACCCCGATCTGGGTCACGCCGGGGACGAGGATGCCCTGCGTGTTCGGACCGACGAGCCGGGTCCTGGAGCCTTCGAGGGCCTGGCGGACGCGGACCACGTCGAGCACGGGCACGCGTTCGGTCACGCAGACGACGAGCCCGACGCCGGCTTCGATCGCCTCCAGGATCGCGGCCGCCGCGCCGGTCGGCGGCACAAAGACGATGCTGGCGTCGGCGCCGGTCTCGCGCACCGCGTCGGCCATGCGGTCGTAGACGGGCAGATCGAGGTGCGTGCGGCCGCCCTTGCCAGGGGTGACGCCGGCCACGAGCCGGGTGCCGTAGGACAACATGCGCGCCGCATGGAATGTCCCGGCGCGGCCGGTCATGCCCTGGCACACGACGCGTGTTTCGGGACCGACCAGAATGGCCATCGCATCACCTCCCGCGCGGAGCTCGTCGACGAGTGACCCGGACCGCCGCGTTCGCCCCTCGATGCCGCCGTTCGTCACGCCGTGCGCCCTGGCCGGGCTGCGGCGTCGATCGCGCGAGGGAGCGCGGCCGGACCGGTCCACCTTCGTTTTTTGGTATACCATATACCAATGACGAGCGGCTGTCGAGCATCCGGCCTCGGCGGGACGCTTCGGTCCGTCCGAGGCTCGAACCATCGCGCCGTCGCAGCAGAGACCAGTCCGGCCGCGGCGTCAAACCGGTCAGCGGTCGGCCGCCGACGGTGGCGGTCCCCCTCCCCCTCGATGCCGTCACCACCAGATCCGATCAGGCCGGCACGACCACACGGCGCGGACCCGTGGCGGCCTCGTGTCGGGCGGCCTCCGCCGCCGCGACGGCCGCGGACCTCGGCGCCGGGTCGATGATGTCGAGAATCACCTCGCAGACCCGGTTCTCGCGCCAGTAGTTGACGTGTCCCCCCTCCGGCAGAGGCTCGTTGCGGATGAAGCCGTCGCTGACGATGTCGACCCGGCTGCCGATCGGATCGTCGATGCGCCACAGGTTGATCCAGGACGCGAGCTTCTTGTTGAGCACGGTCGCCGAGCTGACCTGCGCCTGGTAGGCGCGGAAATAGTGCTGGTAGAGATGCGTCAGCGGGCTCGCCAGCGTGATGACGTCGATGCGGGCGATGCTCGACGGCATCTTGTCGTCGCGGAGCGAACGCAGGTAGTCGTGGGTGATGATCGTGCCCTGACTGTGGGTCAGGAACACCAGCCGGTCGAACTTCTCCGCCGCCAGGATCCCTTCCATCAGCGCCTCGAGCCGCATCTGGATGCGCTCGCGTCGCGGGTGCGTTCCGCGCTGCTGCAGCCATTTCGGGAGCCGGAACTTGGCAACGACGTAGCGCGGCGCGTACTGGTGGTCGACGAGGTCGCGCGCGACGTGGAGCACGCCGGTCGAGGCCTTGGTCAATGCGCCGACGACGGTCGGCAGGATCGTCAACAGGGAGCCCGTCAGCACGTCGCGAAGGCCGTTGACGGTCACCTCGTCGAGTACGTGCTCGCGCAGCCAGGCGGCGACGACGGGGATATCCTGCGCATAGTAGAACATCGTCGCGCTGCCGAGCTGGCCGACGAGCAGCACGACGAGCAGCAGCGGGCTGGCGATGAGCCGCGGCATCACGATATCGCCGGCCATGAGCTCGGCCCGGCGCCGCTGTCCCACGACGGTGCGGGCGAGCATGACGACGGCGATGGCGGCGACGGCGAAGCACGTCATCAGGAAGTTCGAGAGCGCGACGATGACGAGCGAGTCGACGATCTTGTAGATGCTCTTCGGCGCCCAGGCGCAGTTGTCGCCGGTGCAGCGCGTCCAGCCCTTCTGGTCGACGAGCATGAAGACGATGAACAGCGACACCGGACAAACGACGAGCTTCCACAACATGCCCTGCAACACGGTGAGCCCGGCGGCGGCGGCGGCCCGGTGCAGCGGCTGGCGCGTCGACGGCTTGCCGCGCAGGCGGCGACCGATCCAGACCACCAGCATCAGCGCCGCCGCGCTCATGATGGCGGTGTTCCAGAGCGCGAAGGTGCCGATGATAATGGTTCCGGCCGTCGCCAGATAGGCGGTGGTGGTCTGGAGGTCGACCGGGTCGGCGAGCCCGAGAGCGCTGATCAGCGTGAGGCCGACCAGAGACAGCAGCGAGAACAGCGCGGTGGCGATGCCGAGGTCGGTCAGGGCGATATCGTGGCGATAGCGGAAGTAGGCGAGGGTGATGCCCGACAGCGCCGACAGCGCCAGCAGGCTGCCGACGAGATACTGCAAGGAGTTGGGCGGCATGGTCAGCATCGGCTTCAGGTATTCGACCCTGAGCAGCCGGTCGTAGATCATCATGCCGAACGAGGTCAGGAACAGCGACATGGTCATGCCGGCGATCGGCCAGCGCAGCAGCCAGATCGCGATCAGGATCAGGCGCCGGATGAGCCCCATCAGGCCGCCGGATTTCTCCGCCAGCAGGCTGGTGCCGAGCACCTGCGGTGCTTCGAAGAACAGTTGCAGCAGCGTGAAGAAGCGGGCGAGCGCGCCCTGGCCGACGCGGGAGAGATCGGCCCAGTGCAGCTCGGCGAAGGAGACGTCGACGCGGTCGGCGATGCGCGCCCGCCGGACCACGGTGCGGAACTTCTTGCCGGGCACGGTGCGGCCCTTGTCGGGCAGCCGGTAGACCTGGCTATAGGGATC
>JAKAML010000044.1 GCA_021812845.1 Pseudomonadota bacterium | reverse complement strand
TGACGGTGCGCGCGGTTCCCGGCGCGAGCTCGCAGCCTGCCGGCTCCTGGGCACGGGCAGGAGCCGCGGCGAGCATCGGCCACAGGACCGCTGCTGCCACAGCCAGGAGCGGCGATCCGCCCCGGCGCGGGCCATTGGATGCTCCGTAGACGCCCCGCAGCTTGCCGTCCCTCCGATTGCACTCGCCTCGCCTCCGCGATCGGGAGCGGACGCGCTGAACGGCGGCTCAGCATCGGCGCAGGCGTCAACCGTCGGCGGCTGCCGCAGGTTTACAACACGAAATCGCTGGCGCCGAGCGTCCCCTGCGCCACTCCCACAAGCCGGATCGAGGTGCTGGCATCGAGCGTGATCACCGTGTCGGCGCCGTTCTGGGCGGTGGCCGCCAGCAGCGCCGCGAGGTCCGCAAAGCCGAAGTCGCTCACGTCGATGACATCTGCCGCCGTCGGATGGAGAGCGTGCGACTTGAAGTCCGTCACGGTGTCGTGGCCCGAGCCACTACCGAACACGAACGTGTCGTTGCCCGCGCCTCCGGCCAATCTGTCGGCCGACAGGCCTGAGACGAGGGTGTCGTTGCCCTGGCCGCCATCGATCAGCTCAATCGAGACCAGCTCGATGCCGGCGAGGTCGATGGTGTCGTTGCCCAGACCGCCGAGGACGCGGTCGTTGCCGTCGCCGCCCTCGATGCGCTCGATGCCGGTGATGCCCGACTGCTGCGTCGAGATGCGAACGACGTCGTTGTAGACGCTGCCGCGGATGGTATCGAAGCCGGCGCCACCGTCGATGGTGTCGAGGCCGCCGTCGCCGGCGAGCATGAACACGTCGTCGCCGAGGCCGCCTGCGAGCCAGTCGTTGCCGACATTGCCGGTGATGGTGTCGTGGCCGGCGCTGCCGATGATCGCATCGTCGCCGGCGCCGCCGTCGATGCCCTCGACGGAGACGAGCGTGATGCCGGTGAGGTCGATCAGGTCGGCGCCGGAGCTGCCGAGGATGCGGTCGTTGCCGGCGCCGCCGTCGATGACCTCGACGCCGGTGACCGTGGCCTGAAGCCCCGTGATGCGGATGTTGTCGTTATAGACGCTGCCGCGGATCGTATCGACGCCCGCGCCGCCGTCGATCCTGTCGAAGCCGCCGTCGCCGATGACGTTGAAGGTGTCGTTGCCGAGGCCGCCGTAGAGCAGGTCGTTGCCGGTGTTGCCGGCGATCGTGTCGTCGCCGCCGGAGCCGATGACGATGTCGTCGCCGGCGCCGCCGTCGATGAGTTCGATCGAGACCAGGGTGAAGGGCGAGGCGTCGATCACGTCGTTGCCCGCGCCGCCGAGGATGCGGTCGTTGCCGGCGCCGCCGTCGATTATCTCGACCGAGGTCAGGTTGGAGGGGGGGCCGGCGAGGCGCACGATATCGTTGTAGACGCTGCCGCGCAGCGTGTCGGTGCCGCCGCCGCCGTCGATGGTGTCGAGGCCGCCGTCGCCGACCAGCGTGAACACGTCGTTGCCGGACGTGCCGGTGAAGCTGTCGTTGCCGCCGGTGCCGTTGTAAGTCTGCCCGGCGGGCGCGGCGATGGTGATGGAGACCGACGCGGTGTGACTGCCGCCGGCGCCGTCGGCGACGGTGTAGGTGAAGCTCGCCGCACCCGCGAAGCCCGCAGCCGGCGTGAACACGATCTCGCCGCCCGCACCGATCGCGACGCTGCCGCCGGTGGCGCCGCCGACCGCAGTGACCGACAGCGCGTCGCCGTCGACGTCGGTGTCGTTCGCGAGCAGGGCCGCGGCCGGGATGACGAGCGCCGTGCCGGCCGTGGCCGCAAATCCCGCGTCGGTGGCGGCGACGGGCGCGTCGTTCACGGGCGTGATCGACAGCGTGAAGGCGTGGGCGGCGACGGCGAGGCCGTCGGAGGCCTCGACGCGCAGCGCGAGGGGGCCATGGAAGTCTGCCGGCGGCGTGCCGGTGAGGCGGCCGGTGATGTGGTCGAAGTCGAGCCACGCCGGCAGCGGATCGCCGCTGGCCAGCGTGAGGCTCACGGCGAGCGGGTCGCCGTCGCCGTCGCCGAAGATGCCGGCAGGCAGGGTGATGTCGACCGCGGCATCCTCGGGCGAGGCGTAGTCGGGCACCGTGCCGATGGCGACCGGATCGAGATTGGGAATGATGGTGACGGTGGCGCGCGCGGTGGCGGTGCCGCCGGCGCCGTCGGAGATCGTGTAGTCGAACCCGACGAGACCGTCGTATCCGGGCGCCGTGTCGATGCGGATGTCGCCGCCGGCGTCGATGGTGACGGTGCCGCCGTCGGCATTGGCGACGGCGACGACGGTGATCGGGTCGCCGCCGGGATCGCGGTCGTTGGCGAGCAGGGCAGCGGCGGGGAGCAGGCCGGTGGGGCTGCTGACCATGAGGAAGTCGTCGTCGACGGCCTGCGGCGGATCGTTGCCGAGGACCGGCGCCGCCGCGCCGGCGGCGAGCAGGTCCGCCCGCGTCCATGCGGTGCCGTCGAAGAACGTCACGACCTCGACGCCGCCGCCGGCCGGGGCGGCGTAGTCGCGGATCACGACGCGGCCGCCGCCCGCGATCGAAAGAATGAGATCGTCCGGTGCGGCGGCGGGCCGATGGAAGGTGATGTCGGCGGCGGCGATGCCGATGCCGAACGACAGCGTATCGACGTCCGTGACGGCGCCGGCGTCGATGACGATGTCGTCGCCCTCGCCCGCGAAGTAGACGTAGATGTCGTCGCCGTCGCCGCCGACCAGCGTGTCGTTGCCGAGGCCGCCGGCCAGCGTGTCGTCGCCCGCCGCGCCGTCGAGCACGTTGTCGAGGTCGTTGCCGACGAGCCGGTTGTCGAGGTCGTTGCCGGTGCCGGCGGCCGCCTCGCCGCCGAGCTCCAGAACCTCGACGTTGTCGGCGAGGGCGTGGGAGACGAGTGCGAACACCGTATCGACGCCTTCGCCCGCGACCTCGACGACGATGTCGCCCGTGCCGTCGACGACGTAGGTGTCGTCACCGAGCCCGCCCGCCAGCGTGTCGTCGCCCGAGCCGCCGTCGATGCGGTCGGCGGCGGCGCTGCCGGTCACCGTGTCGTGGCCGGCACCGGCGTCGACGCTGCTCGCGGTGGTGACGGTGATGACGTCGTCGCCCTGGGTGCCCGAGACCTCGGTCTCCTCGCCGCCGCCGCCGCCCGTGGGGTCGTAGGTCGGCGCCGTCGGCCGCGGATCGAACGGGTCGAGCATCTCGCCGTCGTTCAGGATGGTCGCGACGGCGGTGTCCCAGCCGGCGTAGTAGTCGCCGTCGGGGGTCGGCTGCGGATCGCCAGGGTCGTGGAACTCGATGCCGAGATCGCCGGGCTGAAAGTCGACGACGCGGATCGTGGCCTTCACCTCGGGGTCGGTCGTGATCACCGTGAAGTAGTCGGGCGGCAGCCCGTCATCGGCGAGGTTCACCTCGAGGGTGTTGCCCTGGTAGAGGCTGATGATGAGATCGCTGCCGTCGAGCGAGTAGCTGATGCGTCCGATGAAGTCGATCAGCCCCGGCACCTGGCTGTTGCCGCCGAGGATGTCGCTCATCTGCTGCCATTCGAAGTTGAGCTCGCCCGGCCCTTCGGGATCCTGCAGCAGCTCGAACGGGAACAGCGTGCCGAGCAGCGGCATCAGTTGCGAGCCCTCGAAGCCGCCGCCCGAGCCGTTGAAGAAGTTGTAGGCGACGAACAGGCGGTCGCCCTGCTCGCCGTCCGCGATCACGAACTCGGGCGTGCCGGCGCCGGTGTTGACCGTGGTGAAGACGAAGCGGTCCTCGCCGGCCCCGCCTTCGGCCAGGGTCCGTCCCTCGCCGGAAAGGATGGTGTCGTTGCCCTCCCCGCCGATGAGCTCGATGTCGTAGCCCGACGGACCGCCGCCGCCGAAGGCCGCGTCGAGCCGCGCATCGATGAAGTCGTCGCCGCCGCCGCCGTCGATGACACGCAGCGAGGAGTTGGCGTAGATGCGGTCGGCGTAAGCAGAGCCCTCGATCCACTCGGCCGACTGCACGTACCAGCCCTTGCCGTTGGTCGCCGCGGTCGCCTGCGCGACCATGATGTCGCCGGCCGAGGCGTTGAGCAGGAGGCCGTCCTCGGAATCGAGGAAGCTCGCCTTGTCGCCGTTGCCGCCGCCGTCGCCCTTCAAGTCGAACAAGATGTCGTCGACGATGCCGACGATCCCCTCGCCGAGAATCAGCTCGTCGGTGATCTCGTTCCACTCGAGCCGCTCGATCGAGTAGAGGTAGTCCTTGCCCGAGGCATAGGACGCGATGTAGGTCGGCATCTTGTGGGCGACCCAGCCCTTCACGTAGCCGACGTGCACGACGCCGGCGCCGGCGTATCCGACGACGTCGACGCCGTCGCGGCTGTACTCGAGATTGAACTGGCCGCCGTGGATGTGATCGAAGCCCGGCGACCAGAACGTGAAGTCGGCATCCTCGCCGCCGTTCATGCGGTCGGAGCCGTCGCTGCCGTGCATGATGTCGCTGCCCTTGCCGCCGAGCAGATTCTTGAAGTGCTCGGAAATGAACATCTCGTCGCGGTCGCTGGTGCCGAGCAGCGTCGTCGCGCCGGTCGTGTAGCGGAAATTCGGGATCGGCGAGACGCTCGCCAGATCGATGCCGGCATAGAACAGCAGCGACGCGATCACCGACGAGGAGTTGGAGCTCGGGATCGGCTGCGCCGGATTGGCGTAGAACTGGTAGGGCAGGAACTGGCTGTCGATGTCGTCGGCGTAGGAGGCCATCGTCTGCCAGGCCTCGAAGGCGCCCTGGGGGAAATCGACGACCGTGCTCTTGCGCGTTCCCGGCGTGCCGATCTGCGCGACGAGCGCGCTGCCGGTCAGACCGCCGTTGGCCTCCGAGAGCGTCGTGTGCCCGTCGACGCCCTCGACGCCGAGGATGTGACCGCGGCCGGGCACGCCGCCGCTCTTCAGGCCCTCGATGACGAACCAGTTCTGCTGCTGGGCGTCGGAGGCGTCGCCATCGGGAACATAGGTCAACAGCAGATGATCGGCGCCGAACAGACCCAGGCCGTAGTTCTTGATCGGTGTGCGCTCTATCCGGATCTGAGGCATCGGGCAAGTCCCTGTGGTTGTGTTGGAAACGGCGCGGCCGGCAGGTCACGCCGGCGGATCCTGGAGGTCGTGCGCGCGGGGCCGCCGCAGCCGTGCCGCAGCCGTGCCCACGCCAATTCGTGGGAGCAGCCCCCTGCCGCGCACCCGGTCCCCCGGCCCACCGGCCCCTACCGGCGCTGATCTCGTTTGGCATGGAAGCCTCGGTGAAATCAACCTCAAGTAGAGCTATGCGCACACGTTGTTCAGCATTCGAGTGTTTCGTGCGTGCCGGGTGGCGGGCGACGTGGTGAAAATGCACCCGGTCGCCGGTCGCCGGTCGAGGCCGGCCGTGGCGCGGGTGCGGCCGGCAGGAAGGACGATGGCGGATATCGAGACGATCGTGATCGGCGGCGGCGTGATCGGGCTCGCGATCGGCCGCGCCCTGGCCATGCGCGGCGCGGAGGTCGTGGTGCTCGAGCGGCACGAGCGGATCGGCAGCGAGACCTCGTCGCGCAACTCGGAGGTGATCCACGCCGGGCTCTATTATCCGCCGGGCTCGCGGCGCGCGCGGCTCTGTGTCGAGGGGCGGCACGCGCTCTATGCGTTCTGCGCGGAGAACGGTGTCCCGCACCGGCGCTGCGGCAAGCTGCTGGTCGCCACGGGCGACGACGAGATCGCCAAGCTCGACGCCATCGCCGAGGTGGCGCAGCGGAATGGTGTCACCGACCTGCGGCGGCTCGGGCCCCGTGAGGCGCGCGCGCTCGAGCCGGACATCGCCTGCGTCGCGGCGCTGCTGTCGCCCTCGACGGGGATCATCGACAGCCACGGGCTGATGGCGGCGCTCGACGGCCACATCACGAGCCGCGGCGGCCAGGTCGTGTTGAAATCGGAGGTCGTCGGTCTGGCGCGCACGCCGGTGGGTGACCACGCCGTCTCGCTTCGCTCCGGCGGCGAGGATGCCACCGTCGTCTGCCGCCGGCTCGTCGTCGCCGCCGGACACGGTGGGACGGCGCTCGGGCGGATGATCGGCGCGGCGAAGGCCGGCTACGTGCCCCCCGACACCTACCCCGCGAAGGGTCACTATTTCCTGCTCAGGGGGCGGAGCCCGTTCCGGCACCTCGTCTATCCGATGCCGTCCGGGGCCTGGCTCGGCATCCACCTGACGCTCGACATGGCCGGCGCCGCGCGGTTCGGGCCGGATCTCGAATGGACGCGCGAGGTCGACTACGCCTTCGGTGAGGCCGAGGGCCGCCGCCGGGTGTTCGAGCGCGAGATCCGCCGCTACTGGCCGGGCCTGCCCGACGCGAGCCTCGTGCCGGGCTACACCGGTGTCCGCCCCAAGATCTATCGCGAGGGGGAGCCCGCCGCCGATTTCGCCATCCACGGGCCGGCCGAGCACGGCGTCGCGAACCTCGTCGCGCTCTACGGCATCGAGAGCCCCGGTCTCACCTCGTGCCTCGCGATCGCCGAGGAGGTCGCCGACCGGCTGTCCGCCGGCTGAAGTGGCGCCGGACCGTCACCCGCCGGGCACGGCCCGGGCCCGGCAAACGGCCGGTTGAAGTGTGACGCCGACATCTGGTAGCGAGGGGCTGCGCCTCAGGGCCCGGCTCGTCGCGCTCCGGCCGCGGCACGCTCCGCGGCCGGAGCGCGCATCCCGTCCGGCAGCACCCGTGACGCCGTTCGAAAGGATCCATCGACGTGAAAATCTGCATGATCGGCGCAGGCTACGTCGGGCTCGTCTCGGCGGTCTGCTTCTCGGAGTTCGGCTGGCAGGTGACCTGCGTCGACAAGGACACCGGCCGGCTGGACGAATTGAAGCGGGGCCAGTCGCCGATCTACGAGCCGGGGCTCGACGACCTGCTCGCGCGCAACATCAGGTCGGGACGGCTGTCGTTCACCGCCGATCTCGGGCCGGCGGTGAAGGCGGCCGACATCATCTTCCTCGCCGTCGGCACGCCCATGCGCCGCGGCGACGGACATGCGGACCTGAGCTACGTCTTCTCGGCGGTCGAGGAGATCGCGCCGCACCTGGACGGCTTCACCGTCGTCACCACCAAGTCGACGGTGCCGGTCGGTACCAGCCGCCAGATCGAGCAGCGCCTGCGCCAGTTGCGCCCGGACGGCGACTACGCGGTGTGCTCGAACCCCGAGTTCCTGCGCGAGGGCTCGGCGATCCAGGACTTCACCCACCCCGACCGCGTGCTGGTCGGCACCGACGACGACCGCGCGCGGGCGCTGATGGAGCGGCTCTACAAGCCGCTGTCGATCCGCAGCGCGCCGGTGGTGTTCGTCAGCCGCGAATCGGCCGAGCTCGCCAAGTACGCGGCGAACGCCTTTCTCGCGCTCAAGATCAGCTTCATCAACGAGGTCTCGGATCTCTGCGAGGAGGTCGGGGCCGACGTGCAGGAGGTGGCGGACGCCATCGGCCGCGACCGGCGGATCGGCGACAAGTTCCTGCATCCGGGTCCGGGCTACGGCGGCTCGTGCTTCCCCAAGGACGTGTCGGCGCTGATCCGTACCGGGCGCGAGCACAAGATGCCGCTGTCGATCATCGAGCAGGTCGAGCGCGTCAATCACGAGCGCAAGATCGCCATGGCGGGACGGATCGAGCGGGCGCTCGGCGGCTCGGTGCGGGGCAGGACGATCGCCATGCTCGGCGTGACGTTCAAGCCGAACACCGACGACATGCGCGACGCGCCGAGCCTCGTCATCGCGCCGATGCTGCAGGAGCGCGGCGCCACGATCAGGGCCTTCGACCCGCAAGGACGCAAGCACGCCGAGGCGCTGCTGCCGGGGCTCGTGTGGTGCGCCGATGCGCTCGAGGCCGCCGAAGGCGCCGACTGCGTGGTGGTGGTCACGGAGTGGAACGAGTTCCGCGCCCTCAATCTCGACGACATCCGGCAGCGGATGCGAGGCCGGACCGTGGTCGATCTGCGCAACGTGTTTCATCCCGCGGCGGCGCGCGCGGCCGGGCTCGAGTACACGAGCATCGGCCGCCC
>JAKAML010000043.1 GCA_021812845.1 Pseudomonadota bacterium | reverse complement strand
TGGCTAGAGAAAACTGAGTACAAGGCCTAGAGTGTACAAAGCGGAGCACTATTGGGATGATGCATCACAGGCGTGGAAAGCGGAAGCCGGGTCGCGTGCATCGGCGCGCCGGGCCGCGCATCAACGCAGGCAGATTTTCTGGTTCCGCTGGGTTCCCTGATCGTCCGTGTGAGTTCCCTGACACCCGCGAAAAAATTCCCTGTTTCACCTGCAAAATTCCCTGTTCCGTCCGCAAGGAAAATTCCAACTAAGTGGCGGAAAAAACGGAGTAATTCGTCGTTTTTGCCCTCGAAGAATCCCCTGAATCCGAAGAAATACCCTGTTCCTGCTCGATTCCGGCACGAGACCGTCTCGCTCATGACTGCGTCCACCGCCAGGCCTCGTCGGAATTCGAGGCCGGGGCGCTCGGCTCGGGGCGGCTCGGCACCCGAGGGCGGCCGTCGCCGCGCGGTTCCCCCTCACGGGCGCCCGACCGCGGCGACGAGCGCGTCGCGAAGGGCGCGATCCGAGATCGGCTTCGGGACGATGCCCGAAATCCTGCCGACGTGCGCCTCGGTGAGCCGCGCCACGCTGCCGAGGGCGATCGCCGGCGTGCCGCGCGTCGCGAGCACGTCGAGGAGTGCCGCGACATCCTCGCGCCGCAGGCTGTCGATATCGACCATGACGGCGTCGCAGACCAGGGTGGCGAGCTTCGCCAACGCCTCGTCGATCGTCGCCACGGGCCCGATTGAGACGTGACCGGCGTCGTAGATCACCTCCTCGACCAGCATCGCGTCGGCGGGCTCGCGATCGACGATCATGATCCGCTTGCGGCTGGCGCGGACGGGGCGCGCGTCCTCGCGGAAGCGCTTGATGAGCTCTCGGCCGGGATTGAACAGCACGCCCGGCGCAGCCGCCGTGTCCGCCAGCTCGGCGCGGAGGCGGGCGACGATGCCTTGCGGCCGGAACGCGATCTCCGCGCCGAGATTGGGCAGCCGGTCGGTGCGCTCGATCAGGGTCAGGCCGAAGCCGCGCGCGGCCGGGGCCTCGACCGGCGGTCCGCCGGCCTCGGTCCAGACGAGATCGAGCACGGTCGGGTTCTCCGACACGGTTCGCCAGGAGATGTGGATGCGGCCGGCGGGGCTGGACAGCGCGCCATGCTTGACGGCGTTGGTCGCGAGTTCGTGGAAGACGAGCGTGAACTGCAGCGCGGTCTGCGGCGGCAGGAACATCGCGGGGCCATCGACCGTGACGCGCCCGTCGCAGCCGCCGACGACGTTGACCTGCGAAAGCACGAGGCGTTCGAGATCGGCCCCGGACCAGTGGGCATCGGTCAGAACGTTGTGGGCGCTGGCAAGCGACTGGATGCGGCCGTTGAAGCTCTCGACGAAGCGATCGATCCGGTTCGTGCTGCGGGCGGTCTGGGCGGCGATCGACTGGATGATCGCCATCGTGTTCTTGACGCGATGGTTGAGCTCGCCGACCAGCAGCGCGCGGATCTCGTCGGCGCTGCGGCGGTCGGTGATGTCGCGGTTGGTCTCGAGGACGAGCTTCCTGCCGCCGATCCGCATCAGCTCCTGGCGGCTGTCGACCCACACGTCGGACCCGTCGGCGGCAACGTGGAGGAGCTCGCCGCTCCACGAGCCTTCGGTGAGGATGTGGGTGTCGAAGGCGTCGCGCTCCATCGGCAGCCGCGGCCGCAGCAGATCGTAGCTCGAGACGCCCGTCGCCTTCGCCTTGTCGTGCCCGTAGAGCTCCTCGCAGCCGCGGTTCCAGAGCACGATGCCGCCGCCGAGCTCGCGCACCAGGATGGCCTCGTGCGACAGGTCGATGATGCGCGCGAGCTGGCGCAGGCGCTGGCTCTGATGGCGCTGGTCGGTGACGTCGGTGTTGGTTCCGCACCAGAACTGGACCGTGCCGTCGGCGCCGCGGACGGGCATCGCGCGCGACAGGAACCAGCGGTAGCCGCCATCCCTCCCGCGAAGGGGGAACAGATCCTCCCAGACCTCGCCGCTTTCGAAGCAGCGGGTGATGCGCTCGACCACGCGGTCGACGTGCTCGGGGTGGTGCACCTTCTGCCAGCCCCAGCCGGCCATGTCCTCGAAGGTGGTGCCGGTATAGTCGTACCAGCGCTCGTTGTACCAGAAGATGTGTCCGCTCGGATCGGCCATCCAGGCGAGCTGCGCCATGTTGTTGGCGAGGGCGCGGAAGTGCTCCTCGCTCTTTCTCAGGTTGGCCTCGCTGCTGCGCTGGGCGGTGATGTCGCGCGAGACGGAGAGGATCGCGACGACGACGCCCGCGGCGTTGTGGACGGGCGCGACCGCCACGTCCCAGACCTTGTTGGTGCCTTTGGCGGTGGGGCATTCGGCGGTGAAGCGGGTCTCGCGTCCCGCCCGCGCCTCATCGACGGCGTGCGCCACGGTCGCGCGGCTTTCCTCAGGCCAGAGCGAGGACCACGGCCCGCCGACGAGCGGAGCGAGGTCGGTGACCTCCATGAGGCAGCGGCCATTGCGGTTCATGTAGCGGAGCGCGCCGCCGGCATCGATGACCTTGACGCAGTCGGGGCTGGCCTCGAGGAATTTCATGCCGGGGCCGGAGGCGGCCTCGAGACCGAGCCGGCTCAGCGCGACGTCGATCGTGTCGT
The DNA here is from genome assembly GCA_021812845.1 of Pseudomonadota bacterium. Classification (GTDB taxonomy): domain Bacteria; phylum Pseudomonadota; class Alphaproteobacteria; order Rhizobiales; family Hyphomicrobiaceae; genus JAKAML01. The sequence goes on along the minus strand of JAKAML010000043.1, from coordinate 5,549 downwards.
CGGACGACGACCCGTCCCCGCCTGCAGGATGCACGCCCGAGCGCTCGGGAAGCGCAGGCTCGCCCGGGCCGGCGCGCCCGCCGCCGTCGGCGGGTCGAGCGTCCTCGCGGATCCCGGCCGTCGGCCTGGCTGCCCCGGGCTTTGAGGACATCTCAGTGCTCGCTCTTCTGACGCGACGGCCGAACCGGCATGTCGTCTCCCTCTGGTGCGGTGGCGAACGGCGCCCGGCGACCGGCGCCGGCCGGCCCGGGGCGGCGGGGCGCTCAGGCCGCGGCGCCCTGGCGCGCGGACTTGGCGGCCTTGACGTCGAAGAACAGCGCCTGGCTGATGACCGCCTTGACCATCTCGGCGCGGAACGGCTTGGTGACCAGGAACGCCGGCTCGGCGCGCTCGCCGGTGAGGAGCCGCTCGGGATAGGCGGTGATGAAGATCACCGGCACGTTGAGGTCGCGCAGGATCTCGTTGACGGCGTCGATGCCGGAGCTGCCGTCGGCGAGCTGGATGTCGGCCAGCAGCATGGTCGGCTGTGCCGTCCTGGCGAGCGCAACCGCCTCTTTGCGGGTGGCGGCAATGCCGACGACCTCGTGGCCGATGTCGGTGACGAGCGTCTCGATGTCCATGGCGATCAGCGGCTCGTCCTCGATGATGAGCACGCGCGCGGCGAGCTGCTCGGAGATCTCGCGTCCGGCGGCGTCGACGAGCGCTTTCACCTCGGCGACCGAGCGGCCGAGCAGGATCGCGATGTCCTCGGGCTGGAAGTCCTCGACGGCGGCGAGCAGAAACGCCTGCCGCGGCTCGGGGGTCAGTGCCTCGATGCGCCGGTCGGCGATGCCCTCGCCGCCGCGCTCGGCCTCGTGGTTCAGCGGCAGCGCGTTCCAGACGCGCAGGAAAGCGGCGTAGGTCGCCGTGCGCGGCGGCAGCTCGCGGTCGATCAGCGACGGATCGGCGACGAGCGCCTCGAGCAGGGCGACGACGTACTGGTCGCCGCGCTCCTGCGAGCCGGTCAGCGCGCGGGCGAAGCGGCGAAGAAAGGGCAGCTGCGGCGCGACGAGGTCGGCGATGGACGTTGTCATCTTCGGTCTCTCCCCTCGGCGGCCGGTCCTCCCGGCCGCGCGACAATGTGCTTTCAGTCGAAGCGACGATCAAGTCCGAGGCGGGCCGCCGTACCCCGATCGTCGCGGTGACGGGTCTCGAAGCGGGCCCGAAGCGGGGGGATCAGGCCTTCTCGATGATGGCGCGCAGCATCCAGATGGCCTTCTCGTGAAACGCCAGACGGGTGGTCAGGAGGTCGGTCGTGACGAGATCGTCGACCTCGTCGGCGGCGAGGGCGGCCTCGCGCAGCCGCTTCACCATCTTCTCGTGGTCGGCGACGAGGCGCGCGACCATCTGCTCGGCGCTGCGATCGGCGGTCTCCTCCTCGACGGCGGAGTTCGGAAGCAGCTGGCGGAAGCTCAGCGGCGCCGGATGGCCGAGCGACCTGATGCGCTCGGCGATCACGTCGGCGGCGTCGAAGAGATCCTTGTAGTGGGCCTCGGTCAGCTCGTGCAGAGGCACGAACAGCGGGCCGACGACGTTCCAGTGATAGACGTGGGACTTGAGCAGGAGGGTGTAGGTGTCGGCCAGCACCTCGACGAGATCCTTGGATACGGCGCTGCGGTCGCGCTTCTCGAGGCCGGTGTCGAGGGTGGCGGGTGCGATGCGCTTTGCGGCTGTGGCCATGTTCGGGCTCCGGGGCTGGGTGGGTCTCAGGGATCGGGGGGGGTTCGGCGCAGGGTGCGGGCCCGATCGGGCCGGTCGCGCGCAACAGGGCTTTGCAGACGTGCTCTCCGGGCGGTGCTCACCGGGTGCATTCCCCTCCGGGCTCGCGTCCTCACTCTCGGCGACGGTCTTGCGGACGCCGTGGCCCCTCTTTCGTGGCACTTCCCTCGTTGCTCTTCCCCCGCTGCTCCTCCCAGGGGCCATTCATGGGCCACGAGGAAGATCGCACGAGGAAGATCGGTCGTCGCGTCGAGCTGTCGCGCGGCGCGGAGGAGATGTAGTCCTTGCTCGAACGTGCGAAGCTGCGGCGGGTTCCATGGGACTTCTAAAAAAAGGTCATCGAGCACGGTCCGTGGCTCGCGGCTCCTCACACGCCGCTCGAGGCATGGCGGACGGACCGCTCGTCACCGCCGAGATCGGCGCCGCTCTCGACGCCCATCAACTCGGCGAGCCTGGCGCGTCCGCGGTTGACCCGGCTCTTGACGGTGCCGACGGCGCAACCGCACATCAGCGCCGCCTCCTCGTAGCTGAAGCCTTCGGCGCCGATCAGCACCAGTGCCTCCTTCTGCTCGGCCGGCAGTCGGGCGAACGCATTCTGGAAGTCGAGGAAGTCCATGTGTCCGAGCTGCTCGCCTCGGACCGAAAGGCCTTCGGCGAGCGAGCCGTCGACGTCCTCGACCTCGAATTTCCGCTTGCGGCGCTCGGACAGGTACGCATTGCGCAGGATGGTGAACAGCCATGCCTTCAGGTTCGAGCCGGCGGCGAACTGCGACTGATAGCGCCACGCCTTGACCAGCGTCTCCTGCACGAGGTCGTCGGCCCGGTCGGGCGCACCGCACAGCGAGCGCGCGAACGCCCGCAGATTGGGGATCAGCTCCGCCAGTCCGCGCTGCAACTCGTCATGAGGCAGTGCGCTCATGATTGCTGCTCCGGTTTCGACGGGCGGGCGCGCTCGGCCGAGGCGAGCTGGTCGAGAAGTTGCGCGAACCTGTCCGGAAGCGGCTCCGCCAGCATCTGCCCATAGACCTCTCGCAACTGGGCCGCGATGCGGCCGTGCGCTTCCGGCGGCAGAGGCTGGTCGCCGCCGCCGGACGGTGGTCGGCCTCCGGAACCGGGACGGGGCCGCCCAAGATCCCCGACTTCGTTGAGTTCAGTCATCTTTTTCTCGTCTCGCTTGTCTTCGTTCGACATTTCGATCCCCGCTGCCCGTCCGTAACCGTCGCCGGGGGGCCTACACCCGGCTGATCCTGGAGATGGTGCAAACGCTCACGATACAACTCGAAGTGTTCCAACGTACGACTGGCGCAAAAGTTCCGCGCCTTCGCCAACCTCTTACGACGGGGCTCCGGAACACCTCAGACGCTTCCCAGGTCAGACGCGTCCCAGGACGGCTCAGGTTGGCCGTCGCCGCATGATCGCTATCCGTCCCTCATCGTGCACGCATCATCCTTGCGCTCACGGCGCCGGCGCCGCAGTTGAAGCCGACACCGCATCTCCGGCCGCAGTCTCGGCCTCCCCGGCAGCGCCGGGCCGGGTCAGCACGAACGCGGCGGCCAGAACGAACAGCAGCAGCGGCAGGTTTCGCAGTACGGCCCGCAGGAGGCCCGGCAGCGCGACCGGCCCGACGGTCGTCAGCGCCGTCATCAGCAGCTCGCGATCGGCCGGCGTGAAGCCCGCGAGCGGCGCGTGCTTCGTGTCGGCGGCCGCAACAGGCGCCTCGCGGTCCACGGCCGGTGCGTCGGAGCCCGGCGCCGGCGCGGCGGTGCGCAGAGTGAAGACCAGCCAGCCCACGAGCGCCGCCGCGGCGAACAGGCCGGCGACGATCAGGTGCGACGTCTCGGCACCGTACGTCCGCTCGAGACGCAGGGACAGCGCCGCCGTCGCGAAGCCGAGCGCAACCAGGAGCGGAACGGCGACCAGTGATCCGTAGGCCAATTGGCCGAGCGCGTTGTCGACCGTGGCCTGCGCCCGTCTGACGATGAAACCGAACATGGCCGTTCCCTCTGCGGCGGTGGTGGTTGGAGAGTGGCGGGGTCCGAGCCCGGGCCCGGCCGGAAACCGGCAACAGGCCCCGGCCGGGATAGCGTGCGACCGGACGAACGCCGTGCGAAGAGCCGGGGCGAAATGTCGGGAGCGCCGATCCCTACGACTTCCAGAGCGCGCCGACGACGAACCCGACCGCCGCCGCCACCGCGAGCGTGGCCATAGGCTGGTCGCGCAGGGACTTGTCGACCGCCGACCGCATGTTGGTCGCGACCTCGCCGACACGCTCGCCGGCCTCGCGGCCCTGCTCGGCGACCGCGCGCGCGGTGGCCTCGGCGCCGTCGAGCGCCTTCTCGACCTGGTGGCCCGCCTTGGAGGCGAGATCGGCGGCCTTGTCGGCCACGGAGTTGGAGGCCGCGCGGGCGGCGTCCTCGACGTTGTTGCGGATGGAGCTGGTCGCGGTGGCCATTGGTCTTCTCCTTGCGAGGTCGATCGTGTCGGGGTGATGCCGGGCCGGTCGAGGCGGGGCCGACGGGCGCCGCGATGGTCAGCGACCGGGTCGTGTCGTCGCTCCCGTGCTCGACGACCGAAGCCGCCCCTGTCTCATCAACGCGCCCTCGGCCCGGTGGTTCCAGCGACCCTTCCGTTCGGGTGTCGCAGGCCGGGTCGCAGCCCCGCGCCGGACCCGGGAGGTCGCGGAAGGGCGGCTACTCGCCGTCGCGTTGCGGGCGGCGTGAGAACAGCCAGCCTGTCAGTCCGCCGACGTTGCGCGCCGCCTGCGCGCCGGCCGAGACGAGGCCGCCGCGCCCCTGGCTCTGCTCGAGCGACCGCCGCGCCCGGATCCGGCGGGCGTGAGCGCTGCCCCTCGCCACGAGATCGCGCAGGCGGAGCGCGTCCGCGCGCCGCGCCTCACCCTGCGCATCGAACGGCACGATCTCCGCGACCGGCATGACGTGGGAGATCTGCGGGTCGCTCGCGCCCGGGGTCAACGCCGCCGCGGCCTGGTCGAGATCCTTGGCCACGGCGCTTCCGGAGCGGCTCGCAACGATCAAGAGCTGCGGCGAGATCACCCCCGGCTCGGCGGCGAACAGGCCGCGCAGGTGGGCCAGAGCCGCGAGATCGCCCTGTGACGGCCCCGCGACGGCGTCGATCACCCACACGACGACGTCGGCCTCCCGCGCCGCGCGCGTCAGTTGGCGCCGACCGAACCCCGACCGCCACACCGCGTCGCTCGACCGCCACCGCACGAGGGCCTCGGCCGCAGCGCCCTCGGCAGGGCTCGACTTCGCCTCGTCGAGCCCGGCGAGCGATGCGGCGATCAGGGTACGGTCGGGCGCCGCGCCGACGAGGAGGGCGTCGACGGGTCCGCGCCCGCCGGCGTCACTCTCGTCGGCGTCGATCTCGTCGGCGACCGGCCCGTCGGCCGCCGTATCCGCCGACCGAGCGCGCGCGGCCGCCGTGCGCAGCCGGCCGCCGTAGAGATCGATCGCGGCCTGGCCGACCTCCTCGACGAACGCCTCGGCGATGCGCCGGCTGACGTGCTCGCGGCTCCAGTTGAACATCGCGCGCGACAGCCGCTCGCGCGCCTCCTGAGTCGCCGCCGTCGCCGGGTTGACCAGCCGCAGCAGGCGCCAGACGTCATAGGCCCGCTCGGCCACGTCGGCGATCCCGCGCCAGCGGTACGCGGTCAGCACCTGGGCGATGGTGAGCTGATCGCCGAACGGAACGCGGGTCTCGATCATGACACCGAGCTTGCGGCTGACGCGCTCGGTGATCGCCAGCGCCTCGGGCGCCGTGAACCGCCAGAC